>JACIXO010000039.1 GCA_014360385.1 Actinomycetota bacterium
TTCCCTCACCCTAAGTTTATTGTATGTACGAATCTAGCCTGTGATGCAGCACAAAAATCCTTCTATATATATGCCAGAAAGTTCAACATAGAGGAAAACTTCTATCTTATAGATGTTCCGTACTCTAAAAACAAAAAAACGGTTAACTATCTTGCAAACCAACTTAAAGAAATTAGTGAAGACATATCGAAAAAACTTGGAGAAAAAATAGATATGCAGAGGCTTGCAGAAACCATACAATACTCTAATAGCTTTAGAAAATGGGTAACAAAAGTAAACACTTTAAGAAAAGAGCTTATCTACTACCCTCCTAACTTTAATGGTTTAAACTTTATTCTTCCATTTCATGCTTTTGCCGGGACAAAAGATAACATTATTCTTTACCAAAAAATGTATTTAGAGCTAAGTAAATACCTGAGAATGCAAAAGAAAAAAGATAAGATAGAGAAACAAGCAAAAGGAAATAAAAAGAATAGAGAACTCGGAAAACAGATAGAAAACATAACAGACTCCAAAAGGCCAGTTAGAAGAATCTTATGGCTTCACCTTAAACCCTATTATAAAAATGATATATTTAGCATACTCGAAAAAGAAAACTGTAAAGTGGTATTCGAAGAAATAAACCAGGTATACTGGCCACCTCTTGATCCACAAAACCCATTCGAAAGCCTGGCTGAAAAAATGCTTTCCCATTTCCTGAATGGAAGTATAGAAAACCGCTTGAATAAAATATTAAATATGATAAAAGAATACAGGATTGATGGAACAATCCTTTTTTCCCACTGGGGATGTAGACAAAATAACGGAGCAAGTAGAATAATAAAAGACGTCTTAAAGGATCAGGGTCAACCCATTTTAATTCTGGACAGCGACTGTGTCGACCAGAGTAATTTCCCCCAAGGACAGTTAAAAACAAGACTTCAGGGTTTTATAGAAATCCTGAACAGCAATTCTAAATAAATTCTAAATAATAATTCGTGACAATATCGTAACAATAGTTTTTAATAGTAACATACCATTTGACAATATAATTGATAATAGATAATAAGCTAAAAATGTTGCACTTAACCCTAACAACTTGAAGACTACTACCAACAAAATAAACTGTTAGCAAACCTTTGTCATTATTCTTTGTCAATTTTTGTGTCAAAGAAGCAGAACGAAGGAGTAAAATGTATACATGTGGTATAGACGTAGGCTCAGTTTCTACTGAAGCACTAATACTCGATGAAAAAGCTATTATGGGGGAGGGCCAAGAGCCTAGAATTTTATCCTATACAATAGTCCCAACAGGTTCCAACAGTAAATTAGCTGCTGAAAAAGCTCTTGAAGCTGCTTGTAAGAAAGCAAACATCGACAGAAATGAAATAAGCTTCATAGTGGCAACAGGATATGGTAGAGTAAGTATTCCCTTCGCAGATAAAAACATAACAGAGATTACTTGCCATGCAAAAGGAGTAACCTCTATCTTCCCGGATACAAGGACAGTTATTGACGTGGGAGGCCAAGACAGCAAGGTCATAAAACTTGACCAGGAAAGAAATCCTGTTGATTTCCTTATGAATGATAAATGTGCTGCAGGGACTGGAAGATTTTTGGAAGTAATGGCAAAAGCACTGGAGATAAGATTAGAAGAGTTTCAAGAAATATTCATGAAAACAAAAGAGAGAGTGGAAATTACCTCCACATGTACTGTGTTTGCTGAATCAGAAATAGTATCACTGATTGGCCATGGAGTGAAAAAAGAGAAAATCGTAAAAGGTCTTATATACTCAGTAGCTAACAGAATAGCTTCAATGGTAGAAAGACTAGGTCTGGAAGAACCAGTCTGTATGACAGGAGGAGTTGCTAAAAATTTAGGCGTAATAAAAGCACTTGAGGAAAATTTAAAGGTCGAAATAAAAATTCCACCTGAGCCCCAAATAACAGGGGCGCTCGGAGCAGCTTACCTGGCTCAGCAACTTGTTTAGCTCAAATTGAATAACTCAAAATTTAATAACATTCAAATATCTCTATCAGCAGTAAGCCACTTTATTACTGATATATACCAGAGTTTCATCGTAGGTCTTATACCTATATTGGTAGGAAAATTTGAACTTTCGCTTTTCAAAGTTAGCCTTCTTACAGCAACAAGTGTAATCGCAAATAGCCTCTTCTCTCCTGTATTTGGCTATTTTTCAGACCGCCATGGACTTAAATATTTCCTCGTCTCGGGCCCACTCATGACATCAATTTTTTTGAGCCTGATTGGAATACTACCAAATTATTACCTTTTGCTAACATTTTTATTTATTGGAAACCTTGGAATTGCTGCTTATCATCCAGCAAGTGCTGCTATTGCAGGACACTTTGGGGGCCAAAAGAAAGGAATTGGGAGTTCCATCATTAATTTTGGAGGAAATTTCGGAAATGCACTAGGAGTTTTACTGATTATATTGATAGCCGAAAGAATAAACATAAACTTAACACCTATTGCTATGATTCCTGGAATACTCATGGCAATAATAATACTGAAACTGGTTCCAAACAAGCCATCCTGGAGTATAGATCCAATATATAAAAGCCAGGATCAAAACTACAAGAGCTCATATTACAATTATAACAATGCGAACAATAACAATTCTCACATTTATAAAAGAAACAGTGCTGAGAATTACTCTATTAAACGCAATTATTTCATTAATCAAACAGGATATAAGAGCAGTCGATTTTTTACAAAAGTAATCAATTTCGACAAAAGAAATTTTTCTATTCTGCTCCTTATTATGCTATCAATTTATGCCTTGTATATACTCTGGATAACCATGGTAACATACATGCCGCTTTACTATAGAAGAGATAGAATTACTCTTATTGATGTGGGAATCATTATGTTTCTTTTCGGAGGACTTGGGGGTGCAGGAGGACTAATTTCCGGGTATCTCTTTGACAGGTTTAAAAAAGGTAACTTTATCATACAAGCAGGGTTTATTCTTGCTGTGCCTCTTTTTTACCTTATGTACAGAACACCGGTAGCTGTTTCAATGATATTATTCATTCTTGGCGGAATCTTTCTAATTTCAGTTCAGCCCGTATGTATTAGACTAACTCAAGACCTTTTGCCTAAAAACATGAGCTTTGCATCATCGCTAATCCTCGGGTTTAGCCCGGGTATTGCCGGAATTACAATGATTTTCCTTGGGAAGGCTGCAGACAGGATAGGTATTGTAAGACTTGTAAACTACGAGCTTATATTTGCAGTTGTTATATCCTTGGTACTCTTTAGCTACTTACCAATAGAAAAGAAAATCAACAAAAAATAAAACCCCTTAAGAATTCTTCCCTATTCTAAGTCAACTATGATTCTTTTTCTCATCAGGAAAAATATGTGTAGCGAAATTATTTCCACCATTACAACAAATAGAACTAAATAGCTAATCGAAACTTCATAAAGCATCCCCATAATTATACCCCAAAAGCCATGATAGCCCGTAAACAGTATTATAAGGACCTATTATACTTCTTGCCCCCTTCGTAAGGTATATCCCCGAAAAATATCCCCGAAAAGACTAACAATTCCCAGAAGAAGTATAAACTTAAGAGCTAATTTTGCTTGGTTATTCATGATTTGTCTAATCTATGGCTTGTTTAATTTCCAGGCTATCTACTTTAGAAGTATCTGCATCCAGTCCTAAATCTGTTACAGTATTCCCTTCCTTAAGATCAAATTGGTAAGATAATAAAGAGCTAACTTTTAAAGACCCCCATAGTCAATTCTCAGCACCTTTGACCCAACAGAGACTCCACTTTTTAGTTCAACCAATGCTTTGTTTGCCTCTTCTAATCCATATATCGTAACCCGAGGCTTTATTCTCATTTTTGCAGCAATAGCCAGGAACTCTTCTCCATCTTTTCTTGTTACATTTGCTACACTTTTAACCTCTTTCTCAAGCCACAAGTGCTTTTCATACTGGAGCTCCAGCAGCAGGTTTTTGTCAGTATCTACTTTCCTAATAAGATTTATTACAAGCTTTCCTCCCTTTTGCAGATTGCTCAAAGCAAAAACAACAGACTTCCACACAGGAGTTGTATCAATTGCACAGTCCAGTTTTTCAGGAGTATTTTCTTTAATATCACCAGCCCAGTCAGCACCCAGCTTTTTAGCAAGTTCCTGTTCCTTTAGATTTCTTGTCAGGACAAATTTTTTTGAGTTTGGATATAAAAAGTTTGACATCTGAAGGACTAAATGGTTAGCGGAACCAAAACCATATAAGCCCAGAGTCTTACCATCTTCCATATCAGTAAGCTTAAGCGAACGATAACCAATAACCCCCGAGCACATAAGCGGTGCAACATAGATCAGGTCACCAAGTTCCTCTGGAATCTTAAGAGCATAATCCTCGGAAATTACCATATACTCAGCATAACCTCCATCAAAATGACAACCAGTCGCTTTGAACTCATCACATAGATTTTCAAGGCCTCTGATACAGAACTTACATCTGCCGCAGGCCGAGTATATCCATGTAACTCCCGCTCTGTCGCCAGTGTTAAATTTGGTTACATCTTTCCCCAACCTAGCTACCACTCCCACAGGCTGGTGTCCTGGGATTATTGGTAGTTTTGGAGGAGAGACTCTTCCTTCAATCTGATCAAGCTCAGTCCTGCAAACACCGCAGGCAGATATTTTAATTAGTATCTGTTTTGGGCCAGGTTCAGGAATTTGTAAATAACAGAGCTCCAGTGGTTGAGATTTTCTTGGCAATGGCTCTCCAGACAATAACTTTCTGGCAAACTTGCCTTTCTGGGCGGCTTTCTTATCAGCAGCATTAAATTCCATTCCAGTGTCGACTTCACAAAGCTCCCTTAGAACCATTGCTTTCATCTGGCTTGAACTAACAGCACTAACTTGTTTCATTTTACCATTTTACCTATTCCACCACTTTTCTTAGATTTCGTAAAATGTAGATCATGCCTCTTGTATCCAAATCACAGTACTCAAGAAGTGCCTTTCTGATCTTTTCAATGTCTTCACCACTAAGATTGTGACTATCACTCAAGAAAGTGGTAGTAAGATACTTAAGACTTGCCTCTTCACCATTCTTTATTTCCATTTCATCATAGCTAATTCCTGTAAGGGCAGGAAGAACATTTTTCAGTGAAGCACTACCCTTTTGCCTAGGATGATAATAGTAAAAGCTTCCAAAAGGCTCATATAAATCAACAATTCTTGAGATTACATCTTCTATCCATAATCTCTCCTGCGGAAAAGCTATAGCCAGCTCTTGCAGAATAGTTTTCTCAAAATTCTCATAGTATACAATAATAGACCCCTGTGTATCCGTCACAGTTTTCTTTAAACTTCTAAGAAAGTCAATTCTTGGATCTGACTTACCATCAGCAAGAAAGTAGAAATTTTGAGGCTCCCCATCTAAGCTTTCCAGCACATGGCAAGAAAATTGGAAAGGAACATTCTGGTAAGGAGAAAGTCCATCAAAAAGTGGAATTGCAGTTGCGAATGTTTCAAAATCTAGAAAATATAAAGGAAATCTTAGCTTTTCAAAAAAACACCTTAGTCTAGGTACATCAACAAACTCCCTCTTCCGCTTCACACTCTCATACTGGAGCCTCTGGACCGGAGTCAGCATTGAAGTCTCTTCTTCATTGATACCACAAATCGAGGTTATCCCCTTCTGGTAAAAAAGGCAGGCAAGGTCTTTTCCCCTATATAGCTCAAATATATTATTTTCAGGTAGGAAGCTCCAGCAGAATTCCCTGAGAGGGCACTCGTAGGGAGTGTAGCAATTTTTACCAATAGGAGGCTCCGGGCTATTCTCAAGGTCAGCAAACTTAAGCATAATTCTTATGTTCTCTTCAACATTTTCTTTCAAAACTTCTACTTCCTCTGTCACATCTCTTTTTAGGAACAAAGCCTGAGGGTCAATTTGCCCGCTTCTTTTATAATCCTTATTAAGATACATAATGTAACACTTATTTACTCTTAACCCTGCACCCTCATAACAATATTTTTGAAATGCAACATCATGCTTGTTTATATCTTTTATTGAAGTAGCGCTTTTAATTTCAATTATATTCCACTCATCAGTTTCAGCAGGTTCCAATACGTCAGCTCTTGCAAACGAATTTCTGTACAGAAAAGCTGCCTCAAATATGGGTCTTTTTTCTTTCATTAAAATAAGCTTTTTTGTTGCAATAAGCTCCTCTTCAATGCCTCCTAAGCTTCCTTGGCTTTCTAAATGTTTTACATCTCCTGTGCTTCGTCCTCTTTCCATACTTTCTATACCCTCTATGCCTTCAACCGCATACCTTACTTCTATACCATCCGGGAAAAGCGACCTTGCAAGTTTTGCAACTTCATATCCCTGTTTAAATCTAAAAAGAGAAATCTCGTCATAAGGAGGTATTTGATCAGGAGCATTAAATAAATACCATAGATACTTCTGGTATTGAAGTCCAGCAAGATACTTTGACTTTGAAATTATTTTATCGTTAATTCTCTCACCTCCACACCACAGATTTTTTAAGGTATTAACTCCATAAATCAATTTAGCCAATCAATGGCTATTCCAGGTATCCATACACCGTATTTTATGCTGTATTTTATTATACTGTACTATACTGTACTTGTCTTATACGGTACTTATAAACTATGCTTCTGCACTATGTCCCTGCATCCACTGCATGATTTGCCCACTGTACGATTACTCCCTGTAATTTACTCATATAATTAATTTTATAATTAATTTACTCATATAATTATAAGAGACCTTAAGGCACAAAGTCCATGCTGATAGCACGCTCTATTTAGCACTCCCTGTTTAGAACGCTATTGATGCTATTGCTACTTCTGCTGAATAAGGTTTACCTAGCACATTAGGGTGTTTGTCTTGCCAAAGTCCCTCCCACCATACTGGTAATCTTTATACCCCTTTTAACAATATTATTGAGACTTTCTAACAGTAAATGATTGGGGTAGTGTTACATATGAGTGGCTTTCCATATGGATCTCAGACCTTATTGTTAAAGATATTGAAGAATAGAAATTATGTAAAAGGAAACTATGTAAAATTTAGGGCTTTTTAGTAACAAACCTATGTGGTATTATTTGACTTTATAAATAATCTTATAAAAATCGCAAACTTAAAAAAAAATCAGCCAATCATTGCAAAACATTTCAAATGGTACAACAAAATAGACAAGTTAATTTAACTTCGAATTTGAAGGCCATATTTCGCTCATTTAGCTCTAGAAATTATAGGCTTTTCTTTACAGGTCAGCTAATCTCATTGAGTGGAACCTGGATACAGATCATAGCAACCAGCTGGCTTGTATACCGCCTAACAAATTCTGCATTTACGCTTGGCCTTGTCACATTTTTAAGTCAGGTACCAAGTTTTTTCTTTGCACCTTTCGCAGGTGTGTATGTTGACAGGTGGAATAAACATAAAGCATTAATTTTCACCCAGTTCGTCTCAATGCTTCAGGCATCCACTCTCGCAGCATTAACACTGACAGGAAACATAAAAATATGGCATATTATGCTCCTTAGTATTATTTTAGGTCTTACAAACGCCTTTGATATGCCAATAAGACAATCATTTGTTATCGAAATGATTGAAAATAGAGAAGACCTTGGTAATGCCATTGCCTTGAACTCCTCACTGGTAAATCTAACAAGACTAATTGGTCCAGCAATCGCAGGAATTTTAGTTGCAAAGTTTGGAGAGGGAATCTGTTTTATGATAAACGCCATAACATTTATTGCGGTTATAGTTGCACTTCTATTCATGAGAATTAAAATAATAAAATCTGAACACACGCATATGCACGCTTTTGTCGAACTAAAAGAAGGATTTAGGTATACATTTGGCTTTCCGCCACTTAGAGATACCCTTGTACTCCTCGCAGTACTTAGCTTTGCAACTATGCAGTACACGGTCCTAATGCCCATTTTCGCCAGGGACATACTAAAAGGCGGTTCTGATACTCTTGGATTTCTAATGGCATCTACAGGTATAGGAGCTCTAATTGGGGCAATATACCTCGCTTCAAGAAAGACTGTGTTAGGACTGGGAAGGCTAATGGCTGCGGCAGCATTATTGTTCGGTTTCACAATCATAATATTTGCCTTCTCAAAAAACTTTGTACTCTCAATGATTCTTCTTTTCTTTTCAGGAGCTGGCTTCATAACAGTTATCGCCACAAGCAATACAATACTCCAGACAATTACTGATGATGATAAACGTGGAAGAGTAATGAGTTTCTACACAATGGCTTTCATGGGAATGGCACCATTTGGAAGCCTAGCAGCAGGAGCTATTGCCCAGAGAATTGGTGGCCCACTAACTATAATGATAAGCGGAATATTAAGCATTGCTTGTGGAACTATACTGACATTAAGGCTTCCAAAACTAAGAAAAATGGTAAGACCTGTATATGTAAAAAAGGGAATAATTCCTGAGGTAGCAAAAGGCTTACAAATAGCAGCTGATTTTGAATATAGACAGGAGTGATTTTTAACTTCAAAAAGAGGTTTTGATGGCTATCTTTATAATTCAAAAAGCGAAAGAAAATGGTTATAATACTTCTTTAGTGTACCTTTGAAATATATCTAGCCAATATTTAAATTCTAAAAAA
>JACIXO010000390.1 GCA_014360385.1 Actinomycetota bacterium
AGTATTCTTAAAATCTACCCTTCGCCCCTGAGAGTCAGTCAAATGACCGTCTTCAAAAATCTGAAGGAGTATGTTAAAAACATCAGGATGAGCTTTTTCTATCTCATCAAACAGTATTACGCTATAAGGTCTTCTTCTTACCATCTCAGTTAACTGCCCACCTTCATCATACCCAACATATCCTGGTGGGGAACCAACAAACTTAGAGATAGAATGTTTTTCCATATATTCTGACATATCTATCTGTATAAGAGCTTCCTCTCTGCCGAAAAGAAACTCTGCAATAGCTTTGGCAAGTTCAGTTTTTCCAACTCCAGAAGGACCCAGAAACATGAAAGAACCTATAGGTCTTTTTGGATCTTTTAAGCCTGAACGCGACCTTCGTATTGCTCTCGATACAGCTCTAATAGCTTCATCCTGCCCAATAACCCTCTTGTGAAGCTCGTCTTCCATTCTCAGAAGCTTAGTCGACTCAGATTCAGTCAATTTGTAAACAGGTATCCCTGTCCAGTTAGATAATACTTCTGCTACTTCATTCTCATCTACTTTCCCTTTACCTAACTTTCCAGACCTGTTCCAGGCTTCTTCTATCTCTCTTTTTTCCTTGAGGAGTTGCTTTTCCTTATCCCTAAGCTGTGCAGCTCTTTCAAAATCCTGTGCCGATATTGCCTCTTCCTTCTCCTTTATCACTTTGGCTATATTCTCGTCTATCTCCTTCAAGTTGGGAGGAGATGTTAAAGCTCTTATTCTAACCCTTGAGGCAGCCTCATCTATTAAATCTATTGCTTTATCAGGGAGAAATCTATCAGAAATATATCTATGGGACAGTTTTACTGCACTGTTAATAGCCTCACTGGTAATTGTTATCCTGTGGAATGATTCGTATTTCTCTTTTAAACCTTTCAGAATCTCAATTGTTTCATAGACAGTAGGTTCCTCTACGTATATTGGCTGGAATCTTCGCTCTAGAGCTTTATCTTTCTCTATGTACTTTCTGTATTCAGTTATAGTTGTGGCACCAATAGTTTGAATCTCACCTCTTGCAAGCATTGGCTTTAAAATGCTAGCAGCATCTATGGCTCCCTCTGCGGCCCCTGCCCCTACCAGTGTATGAACTTCATCAATAAACAATATGACATCTCCATCCTCTTTTATCTCCGCAAGCACCTTTTTCAATCTCTCCTCAAAGTCTCCTCTGTATCTCGAACCAGCCACCAGAGCACCGAGATCCAAAGTAAAGATTCTTTTATTCTTAAGATTTGATGGAACTTCCTGAGCTACTATAGACTGAGCAAGACCTTCTACAATTGCAGTCTTGCCTACCCCTGCTTCTCCTATTAAAATAGGATTATTTTTCGTTCTGCGCGATAATATTTGCATCAACCTTTCGATTTCTTTCTTTCTACCTATCACAGGGTCTAATTTTCCCTCTCTTGCAAGCT
>JACIXO010000391.1 GCA_014360385.1 Actinomycetota bacterium
GAATATTCTACCGAAACGCTATTAACATAGGCCTCCCAGTTATAATAGCTGATATAAAAGCCAAAGAAGGTGACACCCTCAAAATAGACTTGGAAAAGGGGATTATAGAAAACAAAAGTACAAGGGAAACCTTTAGGATAAGACCATTTGACGATTTCATCCTTGGAATATTAGAAGATGGTGGGCTTGTGGAACATTACCTTAAAAGGTATGGGAATATGAGGTAATAGGAGATGAGATGTCCCATTTGCGGCTCGAGATCCTTTAAAGTTTTGAAAAGTAAAACAGAATCCGATTCAAAATACAAAAAGGTTAAAAGACTAGTTCTAAAATGTGAAGATTGCGGCACAACATTCAAAGAAAAACTAGTCATCTCAAAACCACTCGACTATCCAGTGATCATAAGCCAACATGAAAAATCATGGAAAGACAAGGTCAAATTATACTCTGATGAGGAAATCGCAATAGGAGACACATTAAACATAAGCGGAAGACTCATAGAGATAACATCCCTAGAATTAAAAAATGGTAAAAGAGTTGAAAAATGCAAGGCTCTTGACCTAGGCACAATATGGGGCATACCATTAGATGCGCCGGCAAGAATAGGAGTGTCCATAGATTTACATGGAAGAGTATTCTCAAGGAAACTTGAACTAGACAGAAACTTCACATTCAGAGTCGGTGACACATTCAAACTTCAAGACCATATCTTTCAAGTGAAATCTATAAAAACAACTGATAGACACATTAAAAGGGGTGCTGCACCAGCCCATAAAATTAAGAGAGTCTACGGATCACCTACCAGGGGAAAATACAGGATTGACCTTTCTAACAACATCATAAAAGCGGGGTCTTAATGTTAGAAGAACGAAAAAGAATGGTTGAGAACCTGGTGGCCAGAGGCCATATAAAAACCGAGAAGGTTAAAAAGGCCATGGAGAAGGTTCCCAGGGAAAAATTCGTCCCAGCAGACCAGAA
Organism: Actinomycetota bacterium; assembly: GCA_014360385.1. Taxonomy (GTDB): domain Bacteria; phylum Actinomycetota; class Humimicrobiia; order Humimicrobiales; family Humimicrobiaceae; genus JACIXO01. Next base: position 979 of record JACIXO010000391.1, read on the forward strand.
AATGAGCGCTTACCTTGACCAGCCACTCCCCATAGGAGAGGGTCAAACTATATCAGCTCCTCATATGGTTGCGATGATGTGCGAAGCCCTAGACCTTGAAAGGGGGATGAAAGTCTTGGAGGTAGGTACTGGATGCGGATATCATGCAGCAGTAGTCGCGGAGATAGTCGGTGAAGAAGGGAAAGTCTACACCATAGAACGTATAGAATCATTGTACAAGAGAGCTAAGGAGAAATTGAAGGATTACAAACAAATTAAAGTTATACACGCTGACGGCACAGAGGGTTGGGAGGAGGCAGCGCCATATGATCGGATCTATGTAACCGCAGCAGCTCCCGAAGTACCCGAACCCCTTAAAAAACAGCTAAAGGTTGGGGGTAAACTCCTCGTGCCAGTTGGACGCGACAGATTCTACCAGGATCTCATCCTATTAGAAAAATTATCAGAGGACA
>JACIXO010000392.1 GCA_014360385.1 Actinomycetota bacterium
CTCTTCTTAAAATATACTCAATGCAAAGACGGGTATAAAACAATCGGTGGTTTATTATACACTCAAAAAAAAATAAATCAACACTGAAAATATAAAACTAAAATAAAAAATATAAAAAATTTACCTACTTTAAACTTACATCTTAAAATCTTAAACTTATATCTTGGAAACCTGATCAAAGTTTAACTCAACCGGGGTCTGCCTGCCAAAAATCGAAACCAGGACTTTGAGCTTACCTTGATCCAGATTTATCTCCCCTATAGTACCATCAAAATTAGCAAATGGACCTGAAGTAACCTTAACAGGCTGACCAACCTCAAAATCAGTCCTCGCCCTGGGCTTCTCAGTAACCTGCCTCTTCATAATCCTTCTTACTTCAGAATCTGGAAGAGGATCGGGTTTGTCTCCTCCGCCAACAAATCCTGTAACCCCAGGTGTGTTCCTGACTACATACCAGGAATCATCATCCAGGTACATCTTGACCAGAAGATAACCAGGAAATACCTTCTTGGAGAGGACCTGCTTCTTACCACTATGTATTTCCATTACCTCTTCTGTAGGTATATATATGTCAAAAATTTTATCTTTCATATTCATTGATTCTATCCTATGCTCAAGGTTAGCCTTTACCTTGTTCTCATAGCCTGCATAGGAATGTATTACATACCATCTAGGTCTCATAACCACTCACCACGCACTCCTAACTCCTTGCGAGAAGCTCAACTATTCTTAAAAAAATAAAATCAAAAAGACCAAGAACTATTGCAAAAAAGACAATAGTGACAAGAACCACAATTGTATAAACCCAGAGATCTTTCCTTTTCGGCCATGTAACTCTCTTAAGCTCGTGGACCACATCCCTGAAAAATTTTGTGATTCTTTTAGGAAGCTCCTTGAAAAACTGCTTCCAGCCCACCCTTCTCCTGGTAACAGGAAACTGAGCTTTTCTCTCTTTCAACTGCTGCTCTAATATCTGTTTCTGTCTATATTTCGAAGGTAATTTTTTTTTAGCCACTATCGAATGTTTCCCTATTAAAATAACTGGCAGGGCTGGAGGGACTCGAACCCCCAACACCCGGTTTTGGAGACCGGTGCTCTACCATTGGAGCTACAGCCCTACCTATCTTGTCTCTTTGTGAACAGTATGCTTTTTACACCACTTACAATATTTTTTAAGTTCTAACCTGTCAGGATCGTTTTTCTTATTTTTGGTAGTACTGTAATTTCTTCTTTTACATTCAGAACAAGCAAGTATAATTATCTGTCTCAACTTCTCTCACCATAAACCGGCAAAATAATTGTTACATAACTTATTAACACTCGTAACTGGTATTAACTGGTAACCTAACTTATAACCATTATCTATCTCAGGGCTATTACATATTTTACGAATAATGAAAGTTCATACCTGCACCCCCAAGA
>JACIXO010000393.1 GCA_014360385.1 Actinomycetota bacterium
ATTGCTCTATACTTGCCTTTCCTTAATCTATAGTATTCCCTTTTATAATTACCTTTAATTTTTTTTATATCAAATAAATTCATATCTTTAGTTAGATCTAAAGATAGAAAAGCATTATGAAAAAGCTCTAAAATTCTTTTTGGTATTTCACCTTTCTTATAACTTTTCTGGATTGACTTTTCATAATAAATCATGTAAACAATGTAATACAAAGAAGTTATTTAGTCAAGTAAAAATATTTTATAAACTCTTACTTACCCTATTTAATTGTTGATATAAATTAATTAGAGAGTGCATATTTAGCTTGACTAGGCACAGCGAATAATTTCTATTCCACAATCCTTTCTTTTAAAACCAACAAGTCTTACAAATTTAGAATACCAATATTATATAAGGTAATTATAAAAGATTTTCCACCATAATATAATTGTGGTACGAATATAAAAAGCTTTGAAAGCATTATAAAGACTGAAAACAAAGAAAAAAGGTACCTTGAAAAACTGTGTAAGGAAAATAACATCATCTTCTTACATGCGCTGTAGCTCTAAAAAGTTTTATAGGATAAGAAGAGATAATATGAAAATAAAAGCCAGTATCTGTCAGTTAAAGGTATCTAAGGATAAAGATTTTAATTTAGATAATGCTGCTAAAATGATTAAAAAAGCTTCTGAAAACGGTTCTGATTTAATAATACTTCCTGAGATGTTTAATTGTCCCTATGAGAATGATTATTTTGTAAGTCTTGCTGAAACTTATCCTGGTAAAACTACCAGTATGCTATCTGATATTGCCAAGAAATTAGGGGTTTATGTTGTTGGTGGTTCTATTCCAGAAAAGGATGGTGAAAAAATTTATAACACCTCTTATACATTTGATAGAAAAGGAAATCTTATTACAAAATATAGAAAGACACATCTATTTTATATTAAGATGGAGAATGGAATGGTCTTTAAAGAAAATAATACTATATCAGCAGGGAATAGTATTTCTGTATTTGAAACTGAATTTTGTAAGATAGGAATTGTTATTTGCTATGATCTAAGGTTTCCAGAGTTAATGAGGAAAATTGCTTTGGAAGGAGCTAAAATTATAATAGCTCCAGCAGCATTCAATATGATAACTGGTCCTGCTCACTGGCATACCTTAATTAGAGCTCGAGCAATAGATAACCAAGTATATTTTTTGGCAGCTTCTCCAGCAAAAAATTTGAAGGTTAAATATGTTGCTTATGGACATTCCATGATTGTTGATCCCTGGGGAGATATACTAACAGAAGCTAGTGAAGGGGAGGAAATTATAAGTGCAAATTTAGATTTAGAAAAGTTAGAGAAGATAAGAAAAGAATTTCCACTTCTTTTACGAAGAAGAGATGATCTGTATTAAAAAAGAAGCCAAAAATGGAATGATTTATATTAATAT
>JACIXO010000394.1 GCA_014360385.1 Actinomycetota bacterium
TATAAAGAGTGAAAATTATCAGGCATTAAACACAATCCTACCAAAATTTAAAGAGAAAGTGCAAACAATCTATATTGACCCACCGTTTAATAAAGAGCAAGACGCAGATTACTTTTATTCTGTAAAATTCAAGGATGCAACTTGGATTACAATGCTTGAAAATAGAATAAGAGTAGCTAGAGAGTTATTGAACGAGAAAGCCAGCATTTTTGTAAGATGTGATTATAACGGGAATATGTATGTAAGAATGCTTTTGAATGAGGTTTTTGGAGAAGAGAATTTTAGGAATGAGATTGTGGTGAATAGAATTGTCAAAAAAGGTTTTGGAGCTGATAAATTTCCTACAGCTATTGATTCTCTTTTTTACTTTGTTAAATCGGAAAAATTTTTATTTAAAGGATATAGAAAAATTTTAGAAAAACCTAAAGAGCCTTGGTGGCATGATATGACTTCTATGACTGCTGGTAGAAAGGGTGGGGAGCCAAGAATAATCTTTGGGAAAAAACTTTATCCTCCAGTAGGAAGAGCTTGGACATTTAGTCAAGAAAGAATAAATCAAATGGAGAAAGAAGGCAAAATCAGGATTAGATGTAGTATATGCGGTTACACTCATTATAAAGGTAAATGGGAAAGATGTCCAAAATGTGGGGAGGAAAAAGAAAGAGTTGATTATCTTGTCATTACTGATGGAAGAGAACCTATTGATAATGATTGGACAGATATTCCTGGATATTCTTTCAGTTGGAATTTCCAGACCGAAAACTCCGAAATCCTTTTAAAGCGTGTCATAGAATCCACCTCCAACGAAGGAGACTTAGTTATGGATTTCTTTTTAGGAAGTGGAACAACAACGGCAACCGCACATAAACTAAAAAGAAAATGGATTGGCATTGAGATGGGAGAACACTTCTATACAGTAATTTTACCAAGGATGAAGAAGATCTTAGCTTATGACCAATCAGGGATATCAAAGGAGAACGATGTAAAAGAGAAGTATAACAAAAACAATGCTGGAGGTTTCTTTAAATATTACGAGCTTGAGCAATATGAGGATACTCTAAGAAGAGTAAAATATAAAGATTCTGAGTTCTTCGATAATCCTTATCAAGATCCGTACAATCAGTATATCTTTATGAGAGATCCCAAGATGCTTGATGTTTTAGAGATTGATTATGAGAATAACAGAGTAAACGTAGACCTATCAAGGCTTTATCCTAATATAGATATTGCTGAGACCCTTTCTAATCTACTAGGTAAATGGATAAAGAGAATCTCTCCAGATTGTGTAGAGTTTGAAGATGGAGAGAAGATAAATATAAAAGACCTAGATTATAGGCTTATTAAGCCATTAATCTGGTGGTAAGAGATATGGCGAGAGTATTTTTACAAAATATGATAGAGGATTTGAGTTTTGAT
>JACIXO010000395.1 GCA_014360385.1 Actinomycetota bacterium
AAGTAGCTATACCACAAAGTCTGGGATAGTAACTGGAGATAAGTACAATAGGCTCTTTACTGCCCAACACTATGCACCTCCAATAAATATTAAACTACCTAGACATTAGGTAGTTTAACTAATCAAAATTAAATGGAGGCGGCACCCGGATTCGAACCGGGGATAAAGGTTTTGCAGACCTCTGCCTTACCACTTGGCTATGCCGCCCCTTGCTCTACTGTTATTAAATCATTAATGTAACTGCACCAGATTATATCACTTTCACTAAATTATTAAATTTGCCAGGTTTGGACGACCTTGAGTCTAAATTAATACCCCAAAAACAAATAAAAGTCAAGAGTCGTCAAGAGCCAAAGCCTGTTAAAAGACTCCATCTATGAGTGCCCCACAACTGTAGCACTTGCTGGCCTTTATATTATTTTCCAGAACTGAAAAACCAAATCTTCTCACCAGGATTTTTCCACAATTATAACAATAGGTATTCTCACTTTCATTGCCAGGAATGTTACCTCCATAAACGTACCTCAAACCTGTCTTTTTCCCAATTTCGATAGCTCGATGTATCCTTCCCACACTTGTAGGCGGTATTGTGGACTTATACCTGGGAAAATATGCGCTAATGTGCCATGGTATATCTTTTCCAGTATCTGAAAGAAATCCAGCTATCTTTTCAAGCTCCTCATCGGAATCATTTAATCCTGGTATTAAAAGTGTGGTTACTTCAACCCAGATTCCCATCTCTTTCATTAGCTTTATATTATCAAGCACAGGCTTTAATCTACCATCCACCTTCTCCCTATAAAACTCTTCAGAATAACTTTTTAAGTCCACATTAGCAGCATCGAGATAAGGCTTTATCATATCAAGAGCTTCTCTACTCATAAAACCATTCGTTACAAAAACATTCTTCAAGTTTTGTTCATGTGCCAGCTTCGCTGTATCATATGCATACTCAAAATAAACTGTTGGCTCCGTATAAGTATAAGAAATACTTTTACAGTCATAATTTATTGCATCTCTTACAAGCATTTCTGGTAAAACGTCTCTACCTTCTATTCTTCCATAATCACACGGCATCTGAGATATCTCGTGGTTCTGACAGAAAAAACATTTGAAGTTGCAACCCACAGTGGCGATAGAAAGAGACAATGTACCTGGTAAAAAATGAAAAAGAGGTTTCTTCTCAATAGGGTCTACATTTTCCGAAATAAGTTTCCTGTAGACTAAAGAGTAAAGTGTACCATCAATGTTTTTCCTAACACAACACTTTCCCAAACTACCATCTTCTATAACGCATCGGTGATTGCAAAGGTCACATCTTACCTTATTATCTCTAAGTTTCTTATATAAGTAACTTTCCTTCATAAAAAGATTCTTTCATCGCTAGTAAATCAGTCCACGATGGATCTC
>JACIXO010000396.1 GCA_014360385.1 Actinomycetota bacterium
CATATAGGTAAACTGAAAGCTAAATTGTCCAGGTTAAGGGAGGAGGCCGTTTCAAGAACCGCTAGGAAGGGTAAAGGTTTCCATGTTAAAAAGTCTGGCGATGCTACAATAGTCCTTGTAGGCTTCCCATCTGTGGGTAAATCAACCCTGCTTAACATTATAACGAATGCCCAGGCAAAGGTTGGAGAATACCAATTCACCACATTAGATGTTATACCAGCTGTAATGGAATATAAAGGTGCTAGGATCCAAGTATTGGACATACCAGGTATAATCCCAGGAGCATCAAAGGGTAAGGGAAGGGGAAGAGAAATTTTATCAGTTGCAAGAAACGCAGACCTCATTGTAATGATAATAGACATCCTAGATCCAAAACAAAGAGATATTATACTAGAAGAGTTGAAGAATGTTGGTATAAGACCAGATGAAAAACCTCCAGACATTAGAGTGGAAAGGAAAAAAAGGGGCGGCATCCGAGTTTCAAGCACAGTAGAGTTAAGCCACCTCAATGAGAAGATAATAAGATCCATACTCAACGAGTATGGGATACATAATGCCGAAGTGCTAATACGTGATGATGCCACAATAGACCAGTTCATAGATGTTATAGAATCTAACAGAGCCTACATACCCACTTTAACAGTCTTCAATAAAGTTGACCTTGCAAACAAAGAATATGTTAAGGATATCCAAGATGAGATACCAGAATCCATATTTATATCAGCAAAAGAGAAGATTAATATCAATAGTCTTAGAGAAAAAATATTCGAAAAACTCAACCTCATAAGGGTCTACTTGAGACCCCCACAAGGCGAACCAGACTATGAAGAACCACTAATAATCAAAAAGAATGCAACTGTAAAAGATGTCTGCGGGAAACTTCACAGAGACTTTATAAGAAAATTCCGCCATGCGAGAGTATGGGGCGACTCAGTGAAATTCCAGGGACAAAAAGTTGGAATAGACCATATCCTAAAAGATGGAGATATACTAACTATAATAACTAGAAGATGAGGGTGTGAAAATTGAAACTAGACGATATAAAAATCTCAAAGGCAATAATAGAAGAATACATGGATGAACTAATAGACCACCTCGAGGTTGACGTGGCCATTGGTGGTGGCGGGCCATCAGGCCTCACCGCAGGCTATTACCTGTCCAAGGCAGGGTTTAAAGTGAGCCTATTTGAAAGGAAACTCTCCATTGGAGGTGGTATGTGGGGTGGTGGGATGATGTTCAATAAGATAGTGGTCCAAGATGCTGGAAGAGAAATCCTACAAGGAGAATTTGGAGTGGACTGCAAGGAACATGAAAAAGGATACTATGTTGCAGATTCTATAGAGGCCACCTCTACTATCTGTTCAAAGGCTTGTAAAGCAGGTCTTAAAATCTTTA
>JACIXO010000397.1 GCA_014360385.1 Actinomycetota bacterium
TCTTAAGCTTTCTATCTACTTTTTATTACTATTCTTTAATCTATTTTTTAAGATTATCTCCCTTGCTGGTCTTAAGAATTTAATTTAACATCTAATTTACAAATATATCTTCAAAGGCATATTCCAGAAATTTTTCCCACAACAACAAAATCTAATCTTAAGTTGACCCACACAACCCAAACTTGACGTACACTCTAATATCTCAGTTATATAATTTTAATTTAATATTTGCTCTTAACATCATCATTCATCATTATACAATATTTTTACTTTAGAAATAAAAGCAGCAACATTAATTTCTCCCAATCCTCAATTTCAATTATTTTTTTAATCAATATTTCAATTCCTATTTTACTGTATTCTATAATTGAATCTAGACCTAACTTCTCCAACAACTGCTTTTTGGGATAACCATTTTCAGTGAACCCTAAAAATCTGTAGTAAAATCTTTTCATATCTTCTAAATTTAATTCTCCTTTATCATTTCTTATTAGACACCTATCTGGCAACACATCTTGTTCTGAACCAATTCCTTCCCTGATATTAAACAACTTTGAAAGGACCCATGCTCTTCTTCCAATAATTTCAAGCCCCTCAGCACCTCTCAAATCAAAGCCCATACAAGCTTCGATAATCCTCGACAAATGGTCGAGACCAATGCCATACTGGACAAAAACACACACAATTAAGCAATCCATGGCTGCCATGCTGTCCTGACACATTACTACCAATTCAGCCTCTTCTTCAGGCTTACCACTGGTTTCAAGGCCTAAAAGTTCCATAACAGGAGCACCACGAAGATGACAAGCTCCTCTGTCAGAGACAGCATAAGCCAGACCCACACCAGGGGCCTTCCAAGGGTGATAAGCTGGAAATTCCATACCTTTAACATGCATTGCAAAACTCTCACTTCCTGGAAAAATTTCTGATAAATATTTTACCCCCTTTTCAATATCAGTAAGTCCTCCTTCACCAATCTGTTTTATTAATAGCAAAACATCTCTTTCAGATCCCCATTCTGGTTTCAGATTTCCTATTATATTATTTTTACCAAGAAATCCCCTTTGATTAAGCTCCATTAAAAACGCTATTATTCCACCTACTGAAATCGTATCAATGCCATATTCGTCACACATTGCGCTACATCTAGCAATAGTACCCTTATCATAAATACCACAATTAGTGCCGATAGCAAAAATAGTCTCAAAATCTGGACCATCAACCAGTCTACTCACCCCTCCGGATTTGTATTCAAAGTATTTTGAACACCCAATCGGACAAGCAAAACACGCTCCGTTTTTAACCCATATTTCACTCCACCATTTTTCAGGAAAAATAACTTCAGGAAATTTTGGAGTATCACTTTGGAAATTATTTGTTCAAAAGCCTCCC
>JACIXO010000398.1 GCA_014360385.1 Actinomycetota bacterium
GGCATCATCAAACTTTCCTTCTTCACATCTTCTTAGGGCATTGGAGTATATGTCTATAATCTGTTCCTTAGTGTATTTGCCTTCACTCGAAAGCTTTTTTTTAAGAGTCTCAATAAATTTGTAATTTAGATTATAGCTCTCATCGTCAATAATCCATGTGACTTTCTTATTTTCAGCTTCTTTAAACTTTTTAAATGCATTTGTATAGTCAAATTTGTCCCAGAAATCATAAGCTTGTATAAGAGCATTGTAAAAAGACTTCTCATCTTCATGCTTATCAAAGAAGACTTCATCTATATATAAAAGAATAATACGAGCTTCCTCAAACGCATATATATTAAAAAGTCTTTTAACATGACTAAACATATAGTCACTAAAGATTTTATTAGGTTTAAGTGTCTTGTATCTTTCATATCCTGAAATTACCTTACCTGTCTTTTGGTCTCTGTGAGATCCACTAACGTAGCACAGTTGTTCAACTCTCTGTGCAATGCCAGCAGATACGATTCCAGCTGACATAGGTTTTGTTCCAAATGTAAAATCTATAAAGATATTCCCAGAACAATAGCCCTCCTGCTTCAATTTGATTATGGCACTTGTTACTTTTTCATATACTATCTCTATATCATCTTTCTCACCACTATCAAGCTCCAAAATTTCTTTGGATATTTTCAGCTTCTTAAGATCATCCTTAATCCTTTTGAGTGTGTTTTTCCCCTCACTTGTAGTTACAAAAATAACCTTATTAGGATGTAAGGTATCAATAGAGAACTTGATTCCGTGCTCTGTATTTTCGCCAACCCCAATAGAGATTATAAGTGCTTTTTTATTAACCACTTAAGCCCCCAGTTAATAGTAATTCTTTTACTAATAATTATCCAAATACTAAAAACATTAAACAATCTTGCAGTAGTATTCCACCAAAAACACTAAACCAAACTTTTATCAGATGGCATTAGCCCTGATATACTTTCATAAAAACACCTCTCACCACCCTCTCCGCTAAAGGGTGCCCTTTGAGGACCTAGATTAGATTAGCAGAGTCTATTTTCTAACCAAATTAGGGAAACATTACACTATTGTAACATTATTATCCATAGTCACAGTTGAACAGCCCAAAGCCTTTATTTTCTTAAAACAATCTTTGCAAATAAAATAGATCTTAACGTTGTCTTCTTTTGCATTTATAATTCTAGAAACCACTTTTAACATTCTATTATATTTTTCACTATCAAGATGGCATTCAAAAAGACTAAATTGATTTCTAATACCATAGCCCTTTAAGGATTTGAATAACCTATTTCTTCTTTTGTCATTAGGAATATCATATGCTACTACATAAAACATGTAAAGCAATCTCCCAACAGTAGAGTTCTCAAAAAATACAATA
>JACIXO010000399.1 GCA_014360385.1 Actinomycetota bacterium
AAATACTTCTCTGGTTCTTTTTCAAACATCTCTTTGCATTTCTGAGCGCAGAAATAGTAGGTCGTTCCCTTGTATTCCGTCTTAAACTTCGCTGTTTTCTCATCAACTTCCATTCCACAAACAGGGTCTACTGCCATCTTTTCTACCTCCACTTGATTTTAGCCCTCAAATTAGCTTAACGGCGTTATAATATTTAATGTTTTTTCTTCTGAAAGAGATGTTGAAAAGAACAAGCCGAAATTCTTGTTGATATTTCATCTGAGGTGAGTAAGTAGACAGGGCTACACGTCAGCCCTATAAATTTGAATCATCAGACAATCTCAAAAGAATAAGACTTTCGTGTAAAGTATTTAAATGGGTGTAGCATATTAAATAATATGAGCATAGATGCTGAGTTAGCTGATATAAAGAGGCTTTTAACTGAGATATCCCGAAAACTCGATGAATTACTTGAGGAAAAAGAAATTAAGGGTATGATGAAGCTATCAGAAGTTAGTTTGAAGGATTTTCTAGAAAATGAACCGGATATTTATTCTATAGAAGACGTAAAGGTTAGATACGAATGAAGGGTAAAATAGTTCTCGTTCCATTTCCGTTTACTGATCTCACTACATCAAAACTCAGGCCTGCACTGATTCTGCACGAAGGAGATAGAGATGTAGTTGTAGCATTTATTTCGTCAAAAATTCCACCTCAACCAACAGAATCGGATGTGATAATAACTAAAAACCACTCAGAATTTCTGTTGACAGGATTAAAAATAGATTCTGTGATAAAACTTGATAAAATAGCTACACTTTCGAAAAAACTGATCATTGGTGAGACTGGAGAAGTTGGAATGACAATTAGAGAAGAAGTTAATATGAAATTGTTCAAACTCCTCAGAATTTAAGTGCCTCGATGATTCTGGACTTATTGAAGCGGGGAGTAATATTGCTATTAATATTTTCCAACAAATTTTGATGAAGATAGGAGAGCTAATAGAGGGGCTTGAGTTGGTTGAGAGGAAGATTAGAATTTTTGAAATAGCAACTTACATTTAAACTTCTTCCAGGAAGAGAGCGGCCAAGATTCTTTCTGAGTTTATATATGTTGAGAGAGGCAGGTTAATCCTGACGAGAGTTTACAAAACAAGAGACATTCTTACTGCAAGGTCTTTCGTCAGAGAAGTTATCAATTACTGTGATAAAAAGCCGAAATTCTTGTTGATGAAAACACGAAAACTCTCGAAATAGAAAATGGAATTTCATCCGAGGTTGTTAAATTGACAGGGCTTTCTTCCCCATCCAAAACAGATGAAAGAGGGATTCAATTCTCTTCTCTTGCTCTCCTGAATTCTTTATGTTTGGGAGTGATTGAAAGTAACGACAACTTAGGAATAAATGC
>JACIXO010000004.1 GCA_014360385.1 Actinomycetota bacterium
TTTACAGGCCTTATTGGTGTTTCACTTTTTCTTTCACTTTACATAAACTTCTTTGAACCATTAATAAATACCATTGTTCTTAATTCTCCCAGGAAGCTTGAAACGCTGGATGTGGGGTGGGAAGTTCTTAAGAAGGTCATATTTGACTCCCCTCTTATCCTCCACATTCTTATATCAGCAGTCCTGGTAAATATTCTGATGCTACTTTTCAAACTTACAAGAACTCTTAACATCGACTTCTGGAATTACTGGAATTTTATACTTGTGGGTTCAGTGGTCTTCGCAATCACAAAAATCCAGTGGCTCGGAGTGTTTACATCTCTGGTAATAGTCGTGATAACTCTTGTTCTTTCAGATATCTATGCCCCCTACATTGAAAAATATTCTGGAATTAAGGGCATTTCCACTCCCCAGGCAAATATAATATGCTGGGCACCTGTATCTCACATTGTAAACCTTATATTCAACAAAATTCCCTTCATCGGGAAAATTAAAATCTACTTTGAGAAAATCCACTACAAAATGGGAATTGTATCCCAGCCAATGATAATGGGATTTATTCTAGGGTTTATCATTGGAGCTATCTCTAAATACCAGAATTTTACTCTAGCTTTAAAAACTAATCTCTTGTTCTCATTCAGCTCAGGGCTAAAGCTTTCCATCATAATGGCTTTATTGCCAAGGATGCTTAACATCCTTATAAAAGGGCTGGCGTCAATCGTATCTGACATCAGAAATTTTACCAATAGAAAGTATCCAAAAAGAATTATGTATATTGGAATTGACCCCCTAATTTTTGCTGGCTATCCCTCCGTAATTTTTCTTTCTACAATTATAATTCCATTAAGTGTCCTTATCGCTACCAGACTGCCTGGAAACACTATTCTTCCACGTGCAGACCTTATAATAATCCCTCTTATTGTTTTGTGGGTAATTGTTCCTTCAGAAGGAGATATGATCAGGAGTTTTATCTCAGGAATAGTTATAATTCCAGTACTCTTGTTGGTAGCAGGAGATATGGCAGATTTCTTTACTGAGCTATTCCGGAACTCGGGCCTTGAAGTAGTTAAAGGCTATCAAAAAATATCAAGTATGGGCGCAGGCTCTAATGTATTCTTCTGGCTACTCCTTAAAATCTTGGAGCCCTTCCTAAAGCTATTCTGAGCTTTTCCAAAAAGCTTTTCCAAAAATATTATCAAACTACTATCAATTTTTATTTCCGATCCCTGTTTGCCAGCCTGTGAATCTGCTCTAAAAAGAGGTTCTTTTGACCTTTTTCTTTTTCTTTATTCCCCTCTTCGAAAGACAAAATTCCATTTCTTTCCAGAACATTTCTTATGTGCTTTTCATCACACATGATAAGTTTACAAATATTCTCAGAGGTAGCTCTGGCTACCCACACATCTGATTCTCCTGAAACGAACGGGAAAAAAGACTCCTTCTTTAAGATATCTTCCCAGGGGATTTTTATTTCCGTAACAAAATCAACAAAACTTATATCAGGCCTTCTTACAAGCAAATCCTTTGCCTGATTTATTATTTCTAACTCAACCTTTTTCTCAATTTTCTTTAGATTATATGACGAAATAGTCAAAAAAATACCATAAGCAAGCACAAGGGGTATCAGGTAATAATAATATTTGACCAGAAAACTTACAATGAAGCTCCCAATTTTACCCAAAAAGATTTTAAGCCATTGCTCACTCATCACTCTTTTATTTCATTTTGCATAAATCATTGCTCAAAATAACCGTTACTCCATACCCGTTACTCCAAAGTTTCGCCCATCTTTTGAAGATTATAAAAGGAGCTCAGGATTAAAGCTAAGGCCAAAGAGAGGGTGTAGTAAATGTAGTTTTATGCTAGTTATTAATACTGATAAACTATCTAATCTATGACTAATCTATAACTATCTGTACTATCTAAAACATGAATTATAAATTTGGTGGAGATGAGCGGGATCGAACCGCTGACCTCCTGCTTGCAAGGCAGGCGCTCTCCCAGCTGAGCTACACCCCCACTCTAATGGTGGGCATATCTGGACTCGAACCAGAGACCTCGTCCTTATCAGGGACGCGCTCTAACCAACTGAGCTATATGCCCCCACTCACAATCACACACATTTAATCAAAATTTTTGACAAGCGAAAAAATAGCAATTTAATTTGCTTTTGTCAAGGTAGAAACAATAAAGCCAAAGATGTCCCTCAACTCAGGGCTATTCAACTCAGGGTTATTCAACAATACCATTCGAGGTAGAATCAGTATCTGAATCAGTATCTATAGGAGTATCAGCATCTGTACTGGCACCACTTTTACCTTTAGCCTTACTCCCAGAAAATCTGAGCTCGATACCACCTGCAATTCTTAAAGCTACATTGGAAAGCCACACAGCGAGAACACCAAAGACTGCGAAAAATAAAGAAGCCACAAACCCGCCAACCACAAATATAAGAAAGCCTATAATTCCCTCACCAAGTATACCTAAATTAATGCCAAACCTACCCAGTAGGTCCTGCACCTTTATGCCATAGGCTGTCAGTCCTGCCCAGGCAATTCCACCCACTACCCCGAAAACAATAAGAAAAACTATGAAAAAAATAAGGTATGATACAAGGAAATATTTGAAAGTTGACCATTCACTTATGCTTTTGAGAACTTTTCTTTCAACAACCATAATCTACCCAGAGACTTAAAAATAATATCTGTTAAGATAATACAAGTTTCACGACACATCTCTTAACTTGTCATTGAAAATTTCCTGCTTTCAAAGGCTATAACAAATTCATAGAAATAGACTCTGAAAGGCATAGACTAGATTAGAGAATAAAGAACTTAAATAAAACATATATAAAAGGTATAAACGAGTCACAAAACCCTTTTTTAATACTTTATATACTTATCGGTCAGTTTTGCGACACCAGGAACTCTAAAAGAATTGCCCTGAAAGCCCATGACAATCGCTACGATCCCAAATATCCATGCAACAACAGCTATAACCCATCCAAGCCATGAGAAGAAAAACCATCCAATATATGGAATTAACCCTAAAATGGAAGAAATTATAATGAGACTTCCAGCCTGGATTATTCCTAAAATTAATGCCTGTAGAGCATTCCATTTTACAAATTTATTCTCTTTTTCAATCAGATAGAAGATAAGTCCGCCAAGCCAGCTAAATAGATATGCAAGTAACACGCAGATCTTTGGATCTAACCCAGTAGAGCTCTTCTGAGTAGCATCCTTGTTTACTTCAGCCATATCAACTTCTGCCATTTACTTTCCTCCTTTTCTAAATTGAAATTTGATATTTCCAAACCTTAACAAATTATCGACGAAATATTTACCTTACCAAACTGCCGTTCTACTCTGGCTACAAATAATATTCGGAATTGAATATTCGGTATTGACCTTAGCATTTATTATACAGGAAACTTATGTATAAAACAAAGTAAGCTATTAAATTAACTTTCAGTGTGGGAATTTAATATCAGTTATTTTATATCAGCATTAACATTAATATGATATACATTAGTATAATAAATTAGTATAATAAAAAAGTATAATTAATTAGTATAATAATATACTAGCATGATTAATATTGTTATGTCAGCATATTATTATTCTTCTTTTTTATTCTTCTGAAGTAACAATAGCACATGAAGCTACCTTAGCTCCATTTGAGAGATTCATTATTTTTACTCCCTGGGTAGCCCGACCACTTCTGGATATCGATTTTGCAGGAATTCTTATAAGAATCCCCTCTGTTGAGACAACCATTACATCGTACCCATCCTTTACAACACCTGCCCCTGCTACCTTTCCTTTCTTCTCAGTAACCTGTATAGCTTTTATTCCACTTCCTCCTCTTCTCTGCCTAGTATATTCTGAAAGAGAAGTCCTCTTTCCGTAACCCTTTTCAGTTATTATAAATAAGTCAGCATCTGCATCTCTTATTACAATCATAGATAAAACTTCATCACCTTTGGAGAGCCTCATACCTTTTACGCCCTGAGCAACCCTTCCCATTGGCCTACAATCACCTTCATTAAACCTTATAGCTTTGCCATTTCTTGTAACCATAATTATGTCATCATTTCCACTTGATTTCTCAACTCCAATAAGCTCATCCCCTTTTTTAAGAACAATAGCTGCTATTCCATCTTTTCGTGATGTGTCATAGTCAACAATTGGAGTCTTTTTTACTATACCCTTTTTGGTAGCCATAATAAGATATTCATCCTCCTGAAAATCTTTCGTCGCTATAATTGCTGCAACCTTCTCACCAGGCTTAAAGGGTAGAAGATTTACAATTGCCTTACCTTTCGAAGTTTTGCTTCCTTCAGGAAGTTCGTGTACCTTTAGTCTATAAACTTTTCCCAAATTGGAGAAAAACATGACATAATGATGGGTAGAAGAGATAAATAGGTGCTCAACAAAGTCATCTTCCTTCAAATTTATGCCGATTACCCCTCTACCACCCCTTCTCTGCTTTCTGTACGAAGCAACAGGAAGCCTTTTTATGTAGCCTGAATGTGTAATGGATATGACATTTTCCTCTTCTGCTATTAAGTCTTCGATCTCTATATCTGAAGTTTTTGTTGTGATTTCTGTCCTTCTCTCATCCGCATATTTCTTTTTAATTTCCTTTAGTTCATCTTTTATTACTCCATAAATTAGACTGTCACTGGAAAGTAGCTCTTTAAGATACTTTATCTTTTCAAGCAGTTCCTTATGTTCCTTTTTTACCTTTTCTCTTTCAAGAGCAGTCAATCTTTGTAGCCTCATATCCAGTATGGCCTGAGCCTGGACAGCAGTAAGTTTAAACTTCTTAATCAAATTCTCCTTCGCAGTAGGTACATCCTTTGAAGACCTTATAGTCTTGATAACCTCATCGAGATTATCTAGGGCAATAAGTAGCCCTTCTAATATGTGAGCCCTTTCTTCAGCTTTTTTCAGTTCAAACTCTGTTCTTCTTACAACTACTGTGAACCTGTGTTTTACATATTCTTCAATCAGTCGAAGTAGATTTAATGTGCGTGGAACTCCATCAACAAGAGCAAGCATTATTATTCCGAAGGTTTCTTCAAGCTGAGTATTTTTATATAGAAGATTTACAATCACATTTGGGTCTACATCCTTCCTTATTTCTATTACAACCCTTATCCCACTCTTATCAGACTCGTCTCTGAGGTCAGTAATTCCATCTATTTTCCTCTCTCGTACAAGCTCTGCTATTTTTTCAATGAGTCTGGACTTATTTACCTGATAGGGGAGCTCACCTATTATAATCTGGGTTTTGCCTTTTTTAGGCTGCTCAAGGTAAACTTTTCCTCTCACTCTTATCTGACCTTTCCCACTCTTATATGCATCAACTATTCCTTTAACTCCCATTATTGTCCCACCTGTGGGAAAGTCAGGACCTTTTATCTTTTTCATCAACTCTTTTATTGTTATCTTGGGATTATCAATATAGGAAATTATTCCATCTATGACCTCGCCCAAATTGTGAGGTGGAATATTGGTAGCCATACCCACGGCAATACCGGATGAACCGTTTACCAGAAGGTTAGGAAACTTTGAAGGAAGAACTGATGGCTCTTTAAGGGTGTTGTCAAAGTTAGGAACAAACTCAACTGTCTCTTTGTCTATATCTACTAGAAGCTCTTCTGCTATCTCGGACAACCTTGCCTCTGTATACCTCATTGCAGCAGGACTATCACCATCAATAGAGCCAAAATTTCCATGACCATCAACAAGTGGATATCGTTGTGAAAAATCCTGGGCCATTCTTACCATAGCATCGTAAACTGCAGCATCTCCGTGAGGATGATACTTACCCAGGACTTCTCCAACTATTCGGGCACATTTTTTGTATTGCGAATTGTGAGTCATGCCCATATCATGCATGGCATAAAGAATTCTTCTATGCACAGGCTTAAGACCATCTCTGACATCGGGTAATGCTCTACCAATAATTACGCTCATGGCATAGCTTAAGTAGGAGTCCTGCATTTCGGACTCTATCTCCACATTCTTTACTTTTCCTCTCAGTTCAAACACCATCTGTCTTCTCCCGTCTATTTCTTATTCTCTACTATTCTTTCTTTTTATCTCTCTTAACTATTTGCTACCTATTACTACTTATTACTACTTATCTTTTTATCCAATACCAATATCCAATTAATATATATTTTTCGAAGCATTTCTTTTTCCGTGATGGAAAAAGTTACTGGATCAGGCTTAAGTGTTTCGAAAACCGTTTTAAGTCAAAGCGGGTACTATTCCTCTTAAGAGAGAAGAGCGAAGCCTTCAAAATCAAAATACTGAGCTAGCTTTGCCTCGCTGGGGTAAAGCTAGCGTGTTTTCGAAACACCAAGCCTGATTCTTGGAAACTTATCTTTATCACTCTCACGAAATTGGAAATACTTCCATATTTTTTCATCTTTATACTACTTATAATTCTTACCTTTGAGCAGTTAAGTTCTGAACTTATTTCAACTCATGGGAGAGATAATATTTTATAGGTCTTGGCTTTTTACACATCAATAAAGGAGACGCCTTTTGCATTTTTCTCTATAAACTCTCTTCGGGGTTCTACTTTATCACCCATAAGCGTAGAGAAGATATCGTCAGCTATCAGCGCATCTTCTATTTCTACTTTAAGAAGTGTCCTTGTTTCAGGGTTCATGGTAGTCTCCCAAAGCTGCTCAGGGTCCATTTCTCCCAATCCTTTGTACTGTTGCACAGTCGCTTTTTTATCATCAATCCGGGCCAGAATTTTCTTAAGCTCATCCTCACTATAAGCGTAAAGCACTTCCTTACCATTTCTTATCTGGTAAAGAGGAGGCTGCGCTATGTATATATATCCTTCTTCAATTAATTTGGGCATATATCTATAGAAGAAAGTAAGTATTAAAGTCCTGATATGAGCTCCATCAACATCTGCATCTGTCATTATGATTATCTTATTGTATCTGGCGTTCTTGATATCAAAATCCTCTGCAATCCCGGTACCAACAGCAGATATAATTGCCTGGATTTCCTGGCTGCTGAGAACCTTGTTGAGTCTCGCCTTCTCAACATTGAGAATCTTACCCTTAAGAGGAAGAATAGCCTGAAATCTCCTATCTCTTGCCTGCTTTGCGCTTCCACCTGCAGAATCCCCTTCAACAAGGAAAAGTTCACAAAACTCCGGTTCGTTTGCAGAGCAATCTGCAAGCTTTCCAGGAAGTGAACTACTCTCCAGTAATGACTTCTTTCTGGTAAGATCCCTGGCCTTCTTAGCTGCGCTCCTCGCCCTTGCTGCCTGTAAACACTTACTTATTATTATCCTGCCTATGGAAGGATTCTCTTCCAGAAATTCAGCCAACTTAGTATTTACTGTAGTCTCCACAAATCCCTTTATCTCGCTGTTTCCGAGCTTTGTTTTTGTCTGTCCTTCAAACTGGGGGTTCTTCAGCTTGACACTAATTATAGCGGTAAGACCTTCTCTTATGTCCTCCCCAAGAAGATTTAAATCCTTCTCCTTCAAAAAGTTATACTTTCTTGCGTAATCATTAATAGTCCTGGTAAGTGCACTCTTAAAACCAATAAGATGTGTTCCGCCCTCAGTAGTGTTTATATTATTGGCAAATGAGAAGATACTCTCATTATATCCAGTGGTATACTGCATTGCGATTTCAACTTCATGGTCCTCGTCCTGGTTCTGGATATATATTATTTGCTTATGCAAAACATCCTTTTTCTCACAAAGATATTTTATAAAGTCAATAATGCCTCCGCTATACTGGAATACCTCTCTCTTTTCGGGTTTTTCTCTCCTATCAATTAATGTAATCTTAAGACCCCTGTTAAGAAACGCCATCTCCCTCATTCGGGTAGCAAGGATTTCATACTTATAATCAATCTCCTCAAATATCTCTCTGTCGGGATAGAACGTAACTATAGTTCCATGGGTAGAAGTTTTCTCAAGCCTCAAGAGATCTGTAACTGGTTTTCCTCTTTCGAATTCCTGTCTAAATATATAGCCATCCCTTCTAACTTCCACTATAAGCTTTTCTGAAAGCGCGTTTACTACAGAAAGACCAACTCCGTGTAAACCACCTGAAACTTTATATCCATCTCCTCCGAACTTTCCTCCTGCGTGAAGCATAGTCAGAACTATCTCAACCGCAGGTTTATCATATTTCTCTACTTTCTTTACAGGAATACCCCTTCCGTTATCTACGACAGTAACAGAGTTATCCTCATTCAAAACCACAAGTATATTATCACAGTAACCAGCCATTGCTTCGTCAATGCTGTTGTCTACAACCTCATAAATGAGATGATGAAGCCCCCTTAACCCGGTAGAACCAATATACATACCAGGTCTCTTTCTTACTGCAGAAAGCCCTTCCAATACAGTTATATCTTTGGCGTCATAGGTTGATTCGTTCAAAAACCATTCCCTCCCTTTTGGATCACATTCTAAAAATTCCTTTTCTTAAAAATTCCTTTCAATCTTACAATTAACAATCTTACAATTTAATACTATGAACTTAAACTAGTCCAGTAGCTCTTTATTACCTAAAGAGCTGTTTAAAAAGACTACATTAGACCGCACAAAACTTAACAGGATTCTTCCTCCTTCTCACAAGCACAAATAAAAGGGTAACAAGTAAAGCCATTGCCACCCACAAGATTACTCATTACCCTTTTAGACTTACTCACTAATTTCTCTATATTTCCTGATTCTATATTTCCCTGATAATAGATAACCTAAATACAAAATAAAAATATAAAATAAATAACAGAGTGGAGTTATAAAAAACCCACAATAATTATATCACATTTTGGGTTAAATTTATTCAATTTTTAGCATTCCTGGATCTCATCATAATAAAAGCCCGGGAACTATATCCAGGAACTATATTTTCTTATCCTTTTCTTATCCTACCCTGAACTTTATTTGCTTTACTACATCTTCTCCCACAAAAGAGTTAATCTTTTCAATAAGCTTAGGACACATTAAACTTAGCTCATTTGCCCACATCGAATTTACTACCTGGATATATAGAACACCATTAACCAACTTCCTTGGTTCCGTTTTCTTGCTGATATTCTCACCTACTATCTCGCACCAATGGTTAAAAAGCTTTGCTTGCCTTATTTTTCTTTCTATATTTAAACCTGATATCAGTTCTTTTAATATAAAGTCTATTTTCTCCGCACCTTCTCCCATTCTTCACCTCTACCATGTAAAAAACGCCTACTGCTAAAATACTTTTACAAGTCCTCTCAACTCTATCTTAGCTCCTAAAATCTTAAGGCTTATTGCTAAATGCCTGACCCCTAAAATTCTTTCCTTCTTTAGGAACATATTCAACTCTAGTAGTCCCATTAATCCCATTGGTAGACATTGCCATTTTTCACCATATATTTCTTGCCAAATCTCATTTTGGCATCTTTAAGATCTTCAATAGAATTGATATTTGCGGTGGTCACAAAAGTTTGAAATCTGTGACCCATCATTTCCATCAAAAGCTTTTTTCGCTCCAGGTCAAGTTCAGAAAGAACATCATCCAATAAAAGTACTGGAGTTCTGGAAGTTTTTTCCTCTACCAGAAAAACTTCGCACAATTTTAAACTTAAAGTTGCTATCCTTTGCTGTCCCTGTGAGCCAAAAAATCTTAAATCTCTGCCACCAAGTAAAATAACAAAATCATCTCTATGAGGCCCGATACTGGTAGTTTTAAGCATGAGGTCCTTATCCAGATTTTCTTCAAGCTTTGATAAATAACGTTCTTTAATTTCTTTAATTTCATTAATTTCCTTATCTAACTCATATCGAGAATCACTGTTAGAATTGCTGGCAAAATTGCCATATTCAAAACCCCCATCAGCAGGAAAATTACAATAGTTCTCTCCCTGGTAATCCAGGCCTGCCTCACGCCCCCAGCTGAGTAAGTAAATAATATCTGATTTGTCTATCCCAAAGAAGTAACTTATGTATTCTTTAAATTTATCTCTAATCATTCTTATAAGAGAAACTCTTTTTTCTATAATTTTAACCCCGTAGTTAACTAGATACTCATTCCAGGTCTCAAAAGTTGAAGCTATACCGGGGTTTTTCAACTGCCCTATATTCTCAAGACTTTTCAGTAAGCTATTTCTTTGAAGTAACACCTTCTGGTATCTTGACTTCGTATAAGCATAGGCAGGATCAACTTTTTCTAAAACTTCATCAAGAAAATCTCTTCTATTGGATGGGCTTTCCTTTACAACTTTTAAATCGTCAGGAGAAAAAATAACAGCAGGGAGTAAAAAAACAAAATCTTTCTTTCTCTTTTGATAAGTTTTGTCGATCCTTACCTTAATACCAGCATCTCTTCTTAATTCTATTTCAAGAAGATGGGACCCTTTTATAACTGCCCTCAGTATTGAATAGTCAGCACCCCAATTTATAAGTTCACTCTGGTTCTGAGTTCTATGAGATTTTCCTGTAGAAAGAAAATATATTGATTCTAGTAGATTAGTTTTTCCCTGGCCATTATCTCCTAATATGAGAACAGAATCGCTACCAAACTCAAGACTTACATGCTCATAGTTTCTGTAATTTCTTAGTTCTAACTTTTCTAAATACACTCTCTTATGTTAGTTTTGCTCTACTTAAAATTACAAGAAGTAGCCTACTTCAAGATATTCATTAAATAAAAGACCCATGCAGAACCCATTTTCCAATAACTCACAGAATAAGCCTATTCTCTAATTCTAATTCTGCAAACATCCACCAAGAATAATTTCCCTCTGAAGTAGTCCATATCAGGATGCTCTGAAAGATAGTTCAATAACCTTCCCATAATTTGTGGAATATTTTCTGGATAGTTTCTCACTTGAAGAGAAATTATACCCTTATATTTTGCTGGAGGATAAGTTATTATATCTGCTATATCTGCAAAATCTCAATTTAAAGAAACTAAAATAGAACTAAGTTCTTGCGCTTTCAGAATTACAACTGAATCTTCTGAATCAGTCGGGAGATAATCTCAAAGTTGAAGGACTTCGTATCCTGCCTCACAAAGACTTTTGATTATAAAGTTAGAAATGCAGTGATCTACAAAGAATCTTAGCTTCATGAAACTGCAACCTCGAACTCTGATAACTCCCGAGCATAATCCAAACAAGCAATGATTTGTTCCTTCTTAAGATCGGGAAACTCCTCAATGATTTCTTCAACGCTACTACCAGTAGCTAAATATCCAAGAATAAGGCTAACTGGAATTCTAGTCCCTTTAATTCGCGGCTTACCTCGAAGCACACCAGGCGTGCTTACAATATAATCTCTCCAAGCTGCTCCCATTTTATCCTCTCCTGCCATAATGAAGTATTGTAACCCTTTCTCATAAAATACTTTTAAGTACTTTTTTAAAGAAAGCTTTGACTACCAAGTCTACACAAATAAAATATGTAGTTGAACCTTAAAATTAATTATTTACAATTTTAGCAAATCCAAAGCAATATATAAAACGCTTTCGCTGTCACTACCTTCATGCTCACATCTGTACTTGAGCCTGGGCCTACTACTTCTATCTCACACTCTTTCTCACATTTTTCTATTGATAAATCCAGTGTTATTCATTTTTAACTCCCAGTTAGATCTCTAAATACCAGTTAAAAAGTGATCGTAACCCGTTTTAGTAAGAACCTCCTCTTTCCCTTCCTTTAAAAGTCTTATTCCTTGATCAGTAGTTATTTTTCCTACCACATAACCTTTGACTTTGGCCAGATTTTTTTCTGAAACTGTAAAAACAAGTTCAAAATCTTCTCCACCGTAAAGCGCATAATCAAGAGCATCATCTCCTAAGGCTTTTGCTGCCTCCACTGCCAAAGAATCCATTGGGATTGAATCACAGAAAATAATGGCTCCTGTTTTACTTTCTTCGCATATTCTTGTAACTTCTGAAGCAAGACCATCAGAGACATCAATCATTGCATTAATATGTTTTAGAAATGGACGTACCTTATAAAACTTAGCTTCGGGCTCTATATGTTTTCTTTTAACCTCATCATAACCATCTATATGATTTAGAAAAAGCTTTAAACCAGCTGTACTTGAGCCTAAAGGTCCACTTACTAGGATATAATCACCTACCTTTGCATTTGATCTAAATTTCAAATCTTCCTCTTTAGCTTCTCCAATCATACATATATCTATAACTAGAGTTGGGCCATGAGTTATATTTCCACCAATTATTTCAATGCCGTATTTCTTACTTGCTTCCCACATCCCATGGTAAATACCATCAACAAGCTCAACTTGAATGTCACGTGGAAGAACAAGCGAGACAAGAAAAAATCGAGGAACCCCTCCCATAGCTCCTATATCTGAAACATTTATTTCAACAGCCTTTTTCCCAATCTTCTCAGGGGTAAAATACACAAGTGAAAAATGATCTCCTTCAACAAGTGTATCAGTTGTAAAAAGAAGGTATTTACTTTCAACTTTAATAACCGCAGCATCATCTCCTATACCCTTTATAATGTCGCTACTTATAGGCTTCTTTGTAAGTCTTTTTATAAGACCAAATTCTCCGCCTATACTGGATATTTCCACATTCCACCTCTTTCCATGTTTTTTTATTTTAACATTGTGTACCTCTCCATTCCCATATCTTGTTTTTTTATTGTATTTTATTGCTTATTTATTCTATACATAATCCACTTACTATACTTCCTTTCTCTTAGCCTTTTAGAATTAATGATCTTTTCCTAAAATAACTAAGTTATATAAAAAACATAAAAAATATACACTATTAAAACTTATACACTATTTACACATTGCACGTTAGTTTTTCAGTTTTAAAATAATCTCTTACAACATCAATAGCACAATACTTTCCGCACATTGTACATTTGTTAGAAGTAATCTTACTTTCCTTTCTTATCTTTTTCGCCCTCTCAGGGTCAATAGCCAAACTCATCTGTCTATCCCAGTCCAGATTTTTCCTTGCCTTTGCTATCTCTATATCCCTATCAATTGCTCCTCTAACTTTTTTAGCAACATCAGCCGCATGGGCCGCAATCCTGGTTATTATAACTCCTTCCCTTACATCGCTAACAGTCGGAAGCCTTAAATGTTCTGATGGTGTAAGATAACATAAAAAATCAGCGCCATAGTAGGCAGCCAAAGCTCCTCCAATTGCAGCTGCTATATGATCATAACCAGGTGCTATATCAGTAACTAAAGGACCGAGAACATAAAACGGTGCATCTTCACAGATTTTTTTCTCGATAATTACATTAGCTTTTATCTGATCCAAAGGCATGTGTCCTGGCCCTTCTATTATTACCTGGACTCCTTCACTTCTGGCCTTTTTAGCAAGCTCTCCTAAAATTATAGTTTCTTGAATCTGACCCCTGTCTGTTGCATCTGCAAGGCAGCCTGGCCTCAACCCATCACCAAGGCTTAAAGTTATATCATACTTTTTTGCTATTTTTAGAAGCCTATCATAGTGTTCATAAAGTGGATTTTCTTTGTTGTTAGATAGCATCCATGTTGTAAGAAAAGCCCCACCTCTACTTACTATATCCAGAATCCTGCCTTGAGCTTTGAGTCTTGAAATAGATTCCATAGTTACACCACAGTGAACTGTCATAAAATCAACTCCATCCTCTGCCTGTCTTTCAATTACCTCAAAAATCTCATCCTCATCCATTCCAGCAATTCCCCTTTTCTCCGATGCTTCTACAGCAGCTTGATATATTGGAACCGTTCCGACTGGCAAAGGACAGTTTTCGATAATAGCTTTCCTTATCCTGTCAATATCCCCTCCAGTACTTAAATCCATTACAGCATCAGTTCTAGCTTCCAGAGCTACTCTTAGCTTTTCAAGCTCCTCGTCAAGATCAGCATGTTCTGGCGAGGTTCCTATATTTGCATTTACTTTAGTTCTTAAACCTTTTCCTATTGCCAGAGGTTTTTTCAGAGAAAGATGCTTAGGATTATAGGGAATTACAATACTACCATTAGCTATCCCCTCCCTTATGTATTCAGGACTAACTCCCTCTTCAAGCGCTGCCAATTTCATTTGTTCAGTTATTATACCTTCCCGAGCATTAAGTAATTGAGTTTTAATTTGAGTCATAATTTATCTATTATCCTCCTTTCCAGAGTCTAGAAATAAAGCCTAATTAGGCTTTATTAAGCTTTAGTAAAAAATCTTTACAAAATAATTCTCCTTCATTCTATTCAATTTTTCTATTCAATTTTTTCTCAATCATTCAATATCATTCAATATTCATTTTCTTATAATATAATTTCCTTTCACTAAGTTTGTTAGAGTCAAATTAAAATGTGAGAAATCCCATCCTAACCCTGTCTCTGATTTTAGAGTAGATTACAACCTGGAAAAACCCCGAAGCAAGTAATAACCCCTAGAGCTCACCTCCACCATGCCTTAATATAATCTCTCTAAATTTTTTACATTCCCTTTCAACATCATCCTTTCCCACAATAGCCGAAATTATTGCAACTGATGTTGCTCCCGCATCAAGAACACTTTCTATATTACTCTCATTTATTCCCCCTATGGCTACAAAAGGTATAGTTATTTTCTCTTTAGCCATCCTTATAAATTCTAAACCACTGGGCTTACCTGCATCAGGCTTAGTTTTTGTCTCAAATATGGGACTTAGTCCTATGTAATCTGCCCCCATCTTCTCTGCTAGAACTGCTTCTTCTATGTCGTGAACTGTAAGCCCAATAATTTTTTCTACTCCCAAAATTTTTCTTGCAACCTCATAAGGCATATCTTCATCTCCAAGATGAACTCCATCTGCATCCACTGCAAGAGAGATATCAACTCTATCATTAACTATAAATAAAACCCCATTTTGCTTACAGAGATTCTTAATTCTTCTTGCTTCTTCAAACATTTTTCTGGTACTTTTTTCCTTCTCTCTATATTGGACTATCTTTACCCCAGCTTCTATAGCTTCTCTCACATCTTCAATTATACCTTTTTTTGTAAGCTTGGAATCAGTTATAAAGTATATATC
>JACIXO010000040.1 GCA_014360385.1 Actinomycetota bacterium
TCTCGACTCCCCTCCCTATGAATTTAACTGGAACCCCGGAGAGTCAGGGGAGTATGAAATAGTAGCTTATATTATTGATCAGAACAAGGAGATTATAGCTACGTCAAACAAAGTAAGTATAAAAGTCACATACGAAGAGGAAGAGTCTGGGAAGGAGCCTGAAAACGTAAATATTGCAGAAAAGAAAAACAAGATACTAAGCCAGGCTCAATACAGAACCCAAAACGGCTCTCCCATATTTTCATATAAGTGTTATGTACCTCCTACAATAGATGGTAGCATTGAAGAATGGGATAAATTCGAGAAATTCTCAGGCTTTGTTCCCACCATCAAGAAAGAAAATTATACTTCTCATACAGACATTTCAGCAATCTTCTATTCCTGCTGGGATGAAAACAACTTTTATTTTGCAGTTCAGGTAGGAGACGACGTATTCAACCAGTCTTATACGGGAAATCAGCTTAACAAAGGAGACAGTATATCTTTCGTTTTTGATACAGATCTTGAGGGAGACATGCAGATTCCATTTCTAAATGCTGATGATTATCAAATTGACTTCTCGCCTGGTAACTTCACCACTATCCAGCCCGAAGCCTTCTTAAGGTGGCCAGCAAATGCCCCACCCAGAGGAGTGGATATAAGCTCGACCCGAATGGGTAATGGATATCTAATTGAGGCAAGTATTCCATGGTATAACTTTATTAACTACACACCTTCCGATGAGAGCATAATAGGGTTTGCTATTTCTGTGCTGGACACTGACAATCTTGAATCTACAGAACTTGTGATCTCCTCTTCACCACAGTTCGATTTCAATAATACGTTTACCCTGGGAACTCTTATCCTTATAAATGTGGGAAATCTTCAGGAAAAAAAGGAATAAAAAAAGCCTAAGTTTAACATACTCGAAAACCTACCAAATTAAGATTTCAGGTATTGTTCAGGGTGTAGGTTTTAGACCCTTTATATATAGGCTAGCTAAAAAGAACAATTTGAAAGGTGAAGTCACTAACACTACAGAAGGTGTCTCCATCAAGATAAATGTCGAAAATAAAGTAAAGCTCGATAAATTCCTGAAAGAAATACAAATCTTTAAACCCTCACCCTCCCATATAGAAAAAATTGAAATTAAATGCATTCCCCTGGAAGAGTTTGATGACTTTACTATAGCAAAAAGCACGAAAAGCAGAGAAAAATTTCAGTTAATTTCGCCTGATTTAGCTACGTGCAAAAATTGTCTCGAAGATATAAACAACCCTGAAGACAAGAGAAGATATTGCTATCCTTTTACAAACTGTACCAACTGTGGACCAAGGTTTACCATCATAAAAAAGATGCCCTACGATAGGCCTAATACCACAATGAGTGTATTTAAAATGTGTCCCGAATGTCTTGAAGAGTACACAAACCCACTTAATAGAAGATTTCATGCTCAGCCAAATGCATGCAGAATATGTGGCCCAAAGCTTCTATTAATAGATAAAAATGGAGAGATACTCGAAAGTGAAAACCCGGTTGCTGCTGGAGCTCAAAAAATAAAAGAAGGCTTCATAGTCGGAATTAAAAGCCTGGGAGGTTTTCAAATAGCATGTGACGCTACCTCTGATAAGACAGTGATGACTTTAAGAGAAAGAAAAAATAGACCCTTTAAACCATTTGCTATAATGATTAAAAACATAGAAAAAGCAGAGGAAAATTTTATAATAAGTCCTGAGGAGAAAGAAATTCTTTGTTCCTCAAAGGCCCCAATTGTTCTTCTAAAAAAAAGAAGGCACGGCCACTTTGTATCAAAGCATGTTTCTTACTACCATAAATATGAAGGAGTTATGCTACCCTACACTCCCATCCACCATCTTCTATTTAATCACTTAGATATACCTCTGATTATGACAAGTGGAAACATATCGGAAGAACCAATAGCCTCAGAAAATAGTGAAGCTCTGGTTAAACTTGGTAGCATTTGTGATTTTTTTCTGATTCATAATAGAGACATATACTCTAAATATGATGATTCAGTAATAAAAATCTTTAGGGCTAAAGAAATGATTATAAGAAGAGCAAGAGGATATGCCCCTTACCCCGTAAAACTGGGCATTGATATCAAAAATCAAACTATTCTTTCCATGGGTGCCCAGGAAAAATCTACTTTCTGTATCCTCAAAAAAAATTATGCCATCGTAAGCCAGCATCTAGGAGATCTTGATAGTCTTGATTCATTCTTTTTTTATAAAACCACCCTGGAAGTGTACAAAAACCTTTTTAATATAGAGTATTTTAACGCAGTAGCCTATGACAAACACCCTGAATATAGCTCAACCAGGCTTGCTCAATCACTTACTGATATCCCGCTCAAAATCGAGGTCCAGCACCATAAAGCTCATGTTGCAAGTGTCCTTGCAGAAAACAAAATCCAGGATAGAGTTATCGGTATAGCATGGGATGGAACAGGATATGGAGATGATGGGAAAATATGGGGTAGCGAAATATTTATCGTGGACACCAATCTAAATTTTACAAGAATTGGTCACCTTAAAGAAAAGCTTATTCCTGGAGGAGAAACTACCATAAAAAAACCTTACAGAATGGCTTTAACTTATCTCTATTATCTGTGGAAGGCTGGCGAAAAGAATTCCTCAGGAAAGAACAAGCTAAGGGATAATGACTTTTCAAATTATATTTATACCTGTTTTCCTTTTTATAAAAAAGTAGTCTCACCAGTTGAGTTAGACATAATTAAGAACCAGGTGGATACAAAATTTAATAGCCCTTTAACCACCAGCATGGGTAGACTCTTTGACGCCGTAAGTTCTATTTTAAATCTGACCCACATAAATAGCTATGAGGGAGAAGCAGCTACTCACCTCGAAATGATAGCCTGTGAGGATAAATCCGAAGATAATAAGAAAAGTTACCCGTTTAAAATAGAGAAAATAGATGAAAAGTATGTAATAGATGATTTCTATCTGGTGGCTAATATAATCAAAGATGTTGAAAGCAAAGTCCCCGAAGACATAATATCTTCAAAATTTCATAACACTCTTG
Source organism: Actinomycetota bacterium (assembly GCA_014360385.1). GTDB lineage: Bacteria > Actinomycetota > Humimicrobiia > Humimicrobiales > Humimicrobiaceae > JACIXO01. Next base: position 3,043 of record JACIXO010000040.1, read on the forward strand.
CAGAAATTTTACTCGAAATATGTAAAAGACTAAGAGAGAGATATTCCATATCTATTGTGACATTAAGTGGAGGAGTCTTCCAGAACAGTTTACTTTTGGCTCGATGTTATGATATCCTTCAGAAAAATAATTTTAAGGTGTATTCAAACTTCCTTGTTCCTGTAAATGATGGTGGGATATCACTTGGACAATCCTTTTTAGCAGGCTACGCCTTACTCCAAAAGAAAGGATGGAGGCATCTCCAATTTCGTGATAGGGAAAAAGATGAGTCTTAAAGAATAAGGCTTTAGTATTTCGAAAACACGCTAGCTTTACCCCAGCGAGGCAAAGCTAGCTCGAATTCTGAAGGCTTCGCTCTCCTCTCCTATACAGAGAGGAACCATGCCCGCTACGCCTTCAAACGATTTTCGAAATACTTAAGCCTAACTCAATAACTTTTTTCTATCATAGAAAAAGAAACACCATCAGAAAGGAGAAAAATTTTTATGTGTTTAGCAATACCTGCAAAAATTAGAAAGATTACTGAAAATGTAGCAGAGGTAGAAAGTCTAGGAGTTACCAGAAAGGTAGATATTTCTTTAGTCCCTGACGCTAAAGTAGGAGATTATGTAATTGTTCATGCTGGCTTTGCAATACAAATTGTCGATAAAGAAGATGCTTTTGTAACCCAGGGTTACTGGGAAGAATACCTTGAGGACCTTAGTAATGGAGTCAACCAGGACAAATAAAAGTATTAATAAAAGAATTGATAATTTAATTCAGTCAATAAGCCAGATTAACATGGGTAGGCAGTTAAATATAATGGAGGTCTGCGGAACTCACACTATGGCTATATCCAGAAACGGATTAAGAGAGCTTTTACCCCCTTATATAAACCTTATAAGTGGTCCTGGCTGTCCTGTTTGCGTTACTTCAATTAACGATATTGATTATCTTTTAGAAATAATAAGAAATTATGACGTTAGTATTTTCACATTTGGAGATATGATGAAGGTTCCTGGCACAAGTTCAAGTCTTTATAAGGAAAAGTCAAATGGAAAAGATATTAATATCTGCTACTCGCCTATTGATGCCATTGAGTTTGCCAGGAATAACCCCCAAAAAAAAGTAATTTTCGTGGCAATAGGTTTTGAGACAACCATTCCCCTTACCTCAGTAATCGTAAAAAGAGCTTACAAGCAAAGCATTAATAACTTTTATATCTATAATGCTCATAAATTGATACCGCCAGCTCTCCAGGCACTTCTTGAAGACAGAGAGATAAGAATTGATGGTTTTTTATGTCCAGGTCATGTTTCCACTATAATTGGAAGTAAACCATATAAGTTCATACCAGACAAGTACAGGATACCATGTGCTATAAGTGGGTTTGAGCCCCTTGATATATTATCATCTATAGAAATGATCGTAAGGCAGTTAAAAGAAGGAAACCCGAAAGTAGAAGTCCAGTATACACGGGTGGTAAGAGAAGAGGGAAATCCAACAGCAATAAAAGAAATAGAGGACGTCTTTGAAGTCACAGACTCTGTATGGAGAGGAATTGGTAATATACCTAATAGCGGGTTAAAATTAAGACCCCAATACTCAAGATTTGATGCTAAAAAAGTCTTTAAAGTAAAGAACGTTAATTCAAAGGAACATAAAACCTGTGAATGCGGAAATATTTTGAAAGGTCTAAAAAAACCCACTCAATGTAAACTCTTCAGTAAAGTCTGCACCCCTGAATCACCTGTGGGACCATGCATGGTTTCAAGCGAAGGGACGTGTGCTGCATATTACAAATACGAAAGGTTTAAGATAAGATGAAAGACGTAATTGAGCTCTCGCATGGAGATGGAGGAATTAACACATCAAAACTGATAAACAATTTCTTTATAAAGTATTTTGGCAATGAAATCCTTAATAAGTTAGAGGACAGCGCTATTCTTAACCTCAATGGCGTAAATATAGCTTTTACTACAGACAGTTTCGTCGTTAGTCCTATTTTTTTTCCAGGTGGAGATATTGGGAAACTTAGCATATGTGGAACCATAAACGATCTTGTAACTACCGGGTGCAAGCCAATTGCTATAAGCTTTGCAGTTATCATAGAAGAAGGTTTTCCAATAGAAGATCTGGAAAAAATACTCACCTCCATAAATTATGTTTTAAAAGAGACTAACTTGAAAATCGTAACCGGTGACACTAAAGTAGTAAATAAAGGAAATGCCGACAAGATATTTATAAATACCACAGGGATAGGAATTTTAAACGAAGATATAAATATATCCCCATTAAATATAAAACCTGGTGATAAAATATTGATAAATGGAAGCATAGGAGAGCATGGTCTTGCTATACTAAGTTCAAGAAAAGAATTTAGCTTTAAAAGTTCTCTTCAGAGTGACTGTGCCCCCCTCTCTTCACTCGTGAATAACATGCTTGGGGCTTCCAAGAAAATTCATGCATTAAGAGATGTTACCCGTGGCGGTCTTGCAACCATCTTAATTGAGCTTGCAAAACTCTCTAGAACAACTATGACCATATACGAGGAAAAAATACCCCTAAAAAGAGAGACAAAAGGGATATGTGAATTCCTGGGCCTGGATCCTCTTTATCTGGCAAATGAAGGTAAAATGGTCGCTTTCGTTGACAGAAACGATGCAGAAAAAGTTTTAGCTGCAATGAGAAAAAACAAATATGGAAAAGACTCTCAGATTATTGGAGAGGTAAATGAAAAGGGAGAAGGTCTTGTAATCTACCAGACAAAGCTTAACACAAGAAGGGTTTTAGATTTGCAATATAGTGAACAGCTTCCAAGGATATGTTAGATTTCCTTACTTAGAAGTTCTTTGTATAACCTCTACAAATTTATTAACCAGCTGCGGATCAAATTGAACACCAGCTAGTCTAACTAACTCGCTAATTGCTTCCTGTCTGGTAATTTTTTCCCTATAAGACCTTTTATGTGTCATTGCATCATAAGCATCCACAATTGAAATTATCCTGGAAAGCAAAGGAATCTGAGTGCCCTTTAGACCCTGAGGATAACCACTGCCATTCCACCATTCATGGTGACATAGGATTTCTTCTGCTACACTATTGGTCTTGGGGGAAAACTGAACAATATTATATCCGATTTCAGAATGTCTCTTTACAACCTCCCATTCCTTAACACTAAGCTTTCCCTTTTTACTTAGAATTTTTGATGGTATAGCTACTTTTCCTATGTCGTGAAGCGAAGATAAAAGTTTAAGCCTTTCCAACTCAGTTTCAGGTAAATTAATAGCCTTTCCAAGCTCCAGAGCCATCTTCTCAATCCTTCGAAGGTGCCCTTTTGTTTCACTGCTTTTTTCCCAGAGTAGTTTTTTCAAGGAATCAAGAACAAACTCACTTGTTGTCTTTGATTCCAGTAGTTTTATTCTATACATTTTATCTTCTGCACTTTTTATTAGCTCATTTACATCCTGGGAAGGAACGATCTTGGTGGTACTGCCAAGTGCAATAGTAATAGGAATCCTGTAACAGGAATGTTTATTACATGACTCCTTAATCCTATCAATTATTTCCTGAGCATCTTTGTCCGAAGTATTGGGAAGAAGTATGGAAAACTCATCTCCACCCCATCTTGCTATAATGTCTTCTTTCCTACAACTATTCTTCAATATTCGAGCCACACTTCTAAGAAGCCTGTCTCCTTCCTTGTGACCAAAAGCATCATTTATTAGCTTTAATCCATTTACATCTCCAATAATGAAACTCAAGGGTAGTTGCCTCGGGGTATCCAGTCTTTTGAGTTCCTCCACGAAATAAGCACGATTATAAAGCCCAGTCAAGCTATCGTGGAAGGATAAATACCTTATTTTTCTTTCTGCTCTTATTCTCTCAGATATATCCCGTACTATACCAAGATAGTAAATTGGTTTCTGACCATTATTATCATAAAGAACCCTGGAACTTATCTCGACCCATATTTTACTTCCATCTTTTCTCTTGAGACGGGTCTCAAATATTCTATCTCTATCCTTGGGACCAGGTCTATTCTTAGGAGAAACATAAAGATCCTGGGTATTTACTGAAAGAAGCTCTTCTTTACTCGAATAACCAAGCATTTTAACAAGAGCATGATTTGCGTCTATATATTTTCCTTCTGGAGTACTTATGTATATTCCATCAATGGAATTCTCAAACAGAGACCTGTATCTTTCCTGGCTTTTATACAAAGCTTCCTCAAACTCATGAAGCTCAGTTATATCTATCCCGATTCCAAAAAAATAGTTTACTTCACCTGTTTTCCTATCAACTATTGGTGCCCCACTCCATCTCACAAGAAATTGTCGGCCATCTCTGGAAACAATATGGTTTTCATTTACTGTGCTTTTCTTCTCCTTGACAAGGGTTTCAAATATTTTAGAGAGTTTTTTTCTATCTTCGTCAGGGACAAATGTAGAAAGGTAGTCCACTCCTTTTATTTCCTCACTGGTATAGCCGAGTGCTTTTAGCATTGGGTCGTTCATCCAGATGGCTTTGCCATCCTTATCTATCACAACCAAAAAAGCAGGAAAGGTCTCAACAAGCTTGTCCCTGAGACTGTTTCTTTCCTCTGATTGTAGTTCTTTTAATTTTTCTCTACACTCATTAAGAAGCATCTCAAGTTCAGCTATCTTTTTCTTTAATGCCTCTAACTTGCTGTAAAGTGACTTTTCTATCTTCGCCTCCCAAATATTTATGCCTATAAATGTTGTATACCATCTATAAAACTCTTATAGAATATAATACAAAATATAATACTTTAAAGAATACTATAAAGTACTTTACGATATTTTATTGTACTTTATGATGTAACTATTTTAAAACATATGGTAATTATATCAACTATATTTTTAATTCCAATGAAAAAATAGTATATTAGTTCTGGTTCAGAAATGAATAATAATACTCACAAGACAACTGTTACCATAGAGGATATAGCACTACCCAAAGGCTTTGCGGTAGCAAAAAAACAGGGAGAGGTAATTTTTCTACCTGAAGGAGTCCCAGGAGATCTAGTAGAAATCCGGATACGCAAGCACAAAAAACAATTCTCGTACGGAGAAATTATAAATATCGAAAAACCTTCCCCCTGGAGGACTGATCCGATATGTCCCCACTTTGGCAGGTGTGGAGGATGTTCACTTCAGAATATTAAGTATGACAAGCAAACTACTTTAAAATATAATCACCTTATATATAGCCTCAGAAAAATAGGAGGAATAGATATCAAGGATATTGATATTTTACCTTTGATCCCCTCTCCTCAACAGTTCTTCTACCGCAATAAAATGGAGTTTTCATTTGGGCAACAAAATAGAGAAATTATTATCGGTCTACGAGAAAAATCTTCTTTTTTTACAGGATATACTTCTGAGGTAATATCATTAGACCGATGTGACATTTTCAGTCCCTTAGTTAATAAAATTTTTCCAGTATTTCTTAATTTCGCAAAAGAAAAGAGCTTAACTTGCTATGACCGAATCCTTAAAAGAGGATTTTTAAGACA
>JACIXO010000400.1 GCA_014360385.1 Actinomycetota bacterium
CCATATAAATAATCATAAACCTCGTCTATAACATCCTCATATTGAGGATTCTCCTGCATATCCTTAGGCGTACCCTTTATATGCATGACAACAAGCATTGAACCTGTCCTGGCAGCAACTTCTGCCATATTCTCGTCAAAAGTCAACCCACTTATGTCATTTATAATAGAAGCTCCCCTTTCTACCGCTACTCTTGCCACCTCCGAGTGATAAGTATCAATTGAAACAGGTATATCATAATTTTTTTTAATATGTTCAATTATAGGAATGACTCTTTCTATTTCTTCATCTACACTTATTGGCAGTGACCCAGGGCGAGTAGACATACCCCCAACATCAATTATATGAGCCCCTTCTTCTACAATCTCTTTTACTCTTTTAAAAGCTTTTTCCTTCTCAAAATAAAGGCCGCCATCATAGAAAGAATCTGGAGTCACATTCAATATTCCCATGACAAGTGTTTCTTCCTCCAGATCAAACTCCTTATCTTTAATCTTTAGTATTCTTCTTTTTTCTATCCTGTCCAGTCTATTTAAAAAATCATTAAGTTCCAAAGATAGGTGCCTAAGACCAAAGGGTTGAATTTTAATCTTTTCCACAAGACTTCTGATACTCTTTTTGGTTCCAAGTATAATAACACTGGTTTTGTAGCTATCTTCCTTACCCCTTTTCTCTTTATGCCTGTATCCGCACAGTGTTTCCCTTGATGTGACTACATCTCCACCTCTTGAGAGCATCTCCTGTTTCAATATATTGGCACCTACAAAGTTAACACCATCTATTTTTATAGCAAAATTAAAAAATTTATTAGCCATAATGTGGCAGCCAGCAGGCTCTGCACCTATCTTGCCAAACTCGGAAAGGGCTTCCTCTTTATTTTTAAGGTTTAATAACCTTATTTTGTAATTATCTTTGCTGTGACTGGATTTCTCTCTACTATTAATATCATTACTATCCATTCATTATTCCTTCCATTTAATCTCCTGGCTTTTCATATTTTTTCATTTTTCTTATATTTCTTCTTATATTTCTCTCATGTATTTTATTTCTAACGTATCTCTAATATATCTCTCATTTATTTCTCATGCATTTTTCTCATACATAATACTCACATAATACTCACATAACGTCTCACTTAAACTTTTATTCTTTCTTGGTTAATCTTAGTTGCTCTTAGTTTTTCTTAGCTTTTATTAGTTTTTTAGCTGTTATTGAACTTTCCCTTTATCAAGGCCATTGCTTCAGCCCTTGAAGCAGGGTTTTCTCTAAAAAGACCCCTTATTGCAGACGTTACAGTGATAGTACCAGGCTTTTTGACTCCCCTCATGCTCATACACAAATGCTCAGCTTCCACTATAACCATTACACCTCTCGGGTTTA
>JACIXO010000401.1 GCA_014360385.1 Actinomycetota bacterium
ATTTTTTTTTTTTGATATAATTTTAAAATATGGTATATTTCTACTATAAGAGTGGAAGAGTTCATAAAGAACGTCCCCATCACCTAAAATCTAGCGACAGGGTTAAATCTTCCAATTCTACTGATTATCGTTATCAAACTTTTACTTCTGGATAAAGATTTTTAGTGTATTTAGTATATATTGTGTTTATTGTGTTCCATTTTACCGTTTCATTTAGTTAATATGGGTACCATGTTATATTATAGATATGTCCATTATATGTATGTCTGTCCATTATATGAGTGTCCATTATGGATAAAACTCCAAGAAGAACTGACGAGCTTCAGAGGTGTCTGTCCATTATATGTGTGTCCATTATATATAGGTCTTATCATGGACCACATTAAAAAATTCTAATTCCCAAGTTAAAGAGAAATTTTATAAAAAACTGTTTAGTATAGAAAAAATAGATAGATGCCTAAAAAGAATATTAAAAGTATTATGAAAGTATTTAATTTTATACCATTGAAAGTGTTTAATTTTTCACTATCAAGGAAAAAAATAATAGACGAAGTAATTAATTTCTGTAATATTTCATTTGAAACAAATTTACTGCTTACAAAAGTCAAGGATAAAACGGAATTTTTGAATGAAATCTGTAATATACTTGTAAAAATAGGAAACTATAAACTTGCGTGGATAGGACTTGTAGAAAAAGAGGGTTTTGGAGTAAAGCCAGCCGCTAAAGCAGCTTCCGAAGATATTTATAATATTTATATATCTAAAATCTTTGATGCCACTTTAAGGGACAACACTCTTGTTGGCGCTATTACCAACATTATTGATACTGCAATAAAGATAAAAAGACCTCTAGTTATAAATAACATTGAAAATGATTTCCGTTTTAAAACTTTGAAAGACGAAGTTCTTAAAGGAAAACGTTTATCTCTGGCTGTTCTTCCTCTCATATTTGAGAATAAAGTTTTTGGAATTTTAAACATATATTCCGAAAGAAGAGGAGCATTTGGTAGCCCAGAATTAACACTCTTAGAGAAGTATTCATTAAGTATAGCACCCTGGATGAAAATATTGGAGTTAAGAGACACTGGACTTCAATACAAAGAACTTACTGATAAGTTACCAATCATGATTTTCGAATCTGATTTAAATGGAAAAATTACTTATGCGAACCCTGAGTTTTATTCAGGCTTTGGATACAATAAAAAAGATTTAAACAAAGGAATAAAATTAAATGAGTTACTAGACCTAGAAGAACCAAAAGAAGATTTTAAAAAGTTATTGAAGGGGAAAAAGCAAGAATTAACTCAATATAAAGCAGTCAAAAAAGATGGGAGTTCCTTCTCGATTTTAGCTCCAAAGGAATTAATATTAGAT
>JACIXO010000402.1 GCA_014360385.1 Actinomycetota bacterium
CCAATATATATGGCTGTGCCTATACCAAGTGGAACTGCCAGGACTATTGCACCAAAAGTAACAAGTAAAGAGCCCACAAAGAGGGGAACAAATCCAAACTTCTCAAGAACAGTAGGAGACCACTTCATTCCTGTAAGAAATTCCAACAGTGGATAGGTCGTAAGAAATCTCAAAGAATTATATATTAGAAAGGCAAGTATTAAGCCTAAAACTATTATAGAAATAATCCCATTCAAGAAGATAAAATTCTTGATTAAAAGGCTCTTAAATCTCTTAAACTTTTGTTTAAAATCTGCCATCATATTTATTATCTATATAAATTTACCACGTTTCTCTACCAAAGAAAAAATATCCCTTTTACTTTCGTTTCTCTTTTGTTTAACTTTCACTGCTTCTTTCCACCAGAAATCATCCACTCTTTTCTGACACACTTACATCGAGCATGCATGTTAGCGCAGATACCACCAAAAATTGAGAACAATCCCCAGAAAAGCGGCTTGGTTAGGATATCTAAAGGCGTAGGACTGCTGACAGGCAATAGATTAACTCCCCATGCAACTAGATAACAACCTAACACTATACAGGTATGTCCAAAAATAGCTTGCCAACGCACTTTCATTATCCCTCCATCTTACTTTTTTCATAGATTACTTTTCCTTTGGTTACAGCAGTCGTTACAAAAGCCTGAGGTACGTCACTCCATTCCTCCACTTCCTTAGGCGTATATACGATAATGTCCTTAGGGATTAGAATTCCAGCCAGTGCCTTATATATTAGCGAAGATCGCTTGTATCTTGGAAGCTTTGAATCCATAATAATAAGGATGTCAAGGTCGCTATCCTTGGTAGGCTTCCCATAAGCATAGGAACCAAATAAAATCACTTTCTCAGGATTTACTACACCGAGTATTCGTCTGACTACTTCACTAATGATATTCTCGTTAACTTCTTTCACTTTTTCTAACGATATTTCCTTCATCTTTGAAACCTCTACAAGCAGGGGATTGTACCAAATCTTTTTAGTCAACCCAGTATATGCTATATAAATAAATCATATATAATGTAACCAACAAAAGCAAATAAAAGACCCCTGGCTTACAACACTTTTTTCTGGGAATTTAGCCAGGGGATCAAAAATTCTCCAAAATTTAATATCTAGATATTCAATATGGTCGATGAATATTAAGACCAATTTTAGTACTGCATTCTCTAAAATTTAATATCTAAATATTCTGTGATCTAGTATTAGCGTTTAATATAATACCTCCTGGGAGATTCCCTTCCAGGAGGTATTATTTACTCTTATCTATTCTTATATTATTTTCATTTATCCTGCTATTATTCTTATTTACTCTCCTATTTTACCGGAACAA
>JACIXO010000403.1 GCA_014360385.1 Actinomycetota bacterium
ATTTTTCAAAGTCTTAAAAACCAAGATAATTTTCTTGTAGCTTTCCTTATTTTATATAGTTCTTGTATGAATAGTAATAGGCTCTTAGTGTGTAGTATTGGCTTGATAGAAAGTAAAAAGAAAAAAGCAAAAGTAGGAGCAGGGAAGAAATTCCAATTGGGTTTATTTTAAGATTTTTAAGATTTATTTTATTTTCTTTCCCTTCACCTACTCTTTTATCTTCCCTTTTAGGTGATGCTTCTCTTTTAAATAATGCTCTTTTAAATAGTGCTTTAAATGATACTCTTTTAAAGTATATAGAATAGATAAAATAGGAAACTAAAATAAATATAAAAATAAGATAGCTCGGGGTAAGAAACCGGTTAATGTAATCTATATCCAGATATTTTTTAAGATAAAGGTTTAGGTATGTATCCAGGGGAAATAAAACTCTTTTATTTACACTAAAGCTTTCTATGGTTATATCTATTCCTTCAACGTGGGGTAGCTCAAGTTTTACTTGGGTTACATTTTTAGTTTTATTCCAGTACAGATTCTCGCCTATAGGGATATAGTAATTATGGGAGATTCCATCTATATATATCTCAAATTTTTCTCTGTAAAGTGGGTCGTAGCTTTTATCTTTCCAGATTATGGAAGCTATACCTTTAGGAAATTCTACATTTCCTTTATTGGTGGCAGTTAGGGTTAGGGTAATATAGTGTCTTGTATCGGGGTTAAGAGGCTTAGTAAAAGTTATAGTGCCTATATTTCCTTCTTGTACGATCTTGTTAAGTGCAGGACCAATAAAAGGTACATAGATGGGTACTGGATATATAAAAGGTATTAGAAGGAGTAAAGAGAGAGCTACTACTGCTGTGTATATTGCCTTTATATATATTGGTTTATATGTTGCTTTATGTACTTCTTTTTTTGAGTTAGCCTTTTTCATAGTAATAGCAAAGCAATAGATATAACACCACCTTAATATAACACCACCTTACAAGGTTAATTAGGTTAAAATATTTATATTTGAAAATTTACTATTAAATTTACTATTAAAGATATCACTGTAAAACACAAATAAACAAGAAAGTAGCGTAACAAATCAAATTGTATAAAATACACCTTAAAGCTTTTAAGACTTTTGATATAATAAAAACTCTTTTGTGGAAGTTACAAAGTTTTTTATAATAATACATAAATTGTAATTCATCGTAATTATAACTACCAATTTAAAGTTGTGTAACTTAACTTTATATTTAAGGTATTTTTTTTCTATTATATCCTCTTTTTTTGTGGGTTATGTTCCTGTCTATTTTCTTCTTCTCAGGAGAAAAACTTTAGGTCCAGGAGGAAAAATCCCTGGACGCCCAGGATGTAGAG
>JACIXO010000404.1 GCA_014360385.1 Actinomycetota bacterium
TTGACTGGATTTCTAAGATATCTCAAGGTTATCAATTACATTAATAGCATCTTCGTAAGTTTCCACCTTAAAAAACTTCTCTCTCAATCGGCTTACTCCTCGCTCCTTTTTAAAAATCCAGCCTAAGATTTTTCTAAATTCTTTTACTGCCTTTTCCTCGCCTTTAAAGTACGCTAGAAACTCGATATAAAGCTTTGCATAGGCCTTCTTCCAGCCAAGTGAAGGGGATAATAATTTTTTAAAGAAGAGCATTTCATCATTTTTGCAAGCATTTTTATTAATAAAGTTATTAGCGTATCTACTAACATAATATTCTTTGATAGAGTCATTACTACCCAATACCAGAAACACCAAGGTATCTAGAAAAACCCAAGCACTTCCTCTCGAAGCTCTTCCAATCATAACACCATCACAGCCTGTATAATCTAAGATCTGCTTTGCTTTTAAAGGGCTATCTATATCACCGTTTGCGATAACCGGTATTTGAACACTCTCTTTTACCTTTTTTATAATCTCGTAGTCAACTTTACCAGAAAAACCCTGCCTTACTGTTCTTCCATGAATTATAATTGCACTTACTCCACTTGCCTCAGCAATCTTTGCAATCTCCAAAATATTAATGCTTTTACTATCCCACCCTATCCTTGTTTTTACAGTCACAGGCTTTTTAACTACGCTTACAACCTTGGATAAGATTTTTTCTACCCTTTTTTTCTCCTGAAGCAAATAACCTCCACTTTTTGACTTAAGTATTTTAGGAACAGAACAACCCATGTTTATATCTATCATATCAGCAATATGCTCAATTCTTTGCGATGCCTCAGCCATAACATCAGGTTCAGAGCCAAAAATCTGAAGAGCACAAGGTCTTTCAAAATCAGAAATGTGTGCAAGTGAAAGTGTTTTCTTATGTCCATAATAAATCCCATAACTACTTATCATTTCAGTAAAAGTAAGCGAACTTCCAAAAAATCTTGCAAATATCCTGTAGGTATTATCACTTATCCCTGCCATCGGTGCAGATATTATTGGGGTTTTAACATCAACACTACCTATATTAAATAAGTGAGTAGAAGACAACTTACAGGAAAACGTGTCTAAAGGAAATTTATTTGCTGACAATACGCTATTATCTATAGATAAGCTACTAGAATCAAATGAATCTAATAAACCTGGGTAAGAATTTTGAATAGAATAACAGCTATCAATATCCCTATTAATGGGAATGCGCCTTAAAAGATCATTTTTAATCTTATGATTATTTTGAAAGGATTTGTTATGAAGAGCATTTTGGAGATATTCAAAAAATTCTCCCATATACTCATATACAAGAGCTTTTAATTTAGATACGAGTAAGCATA
>JACIXO010000405.1 GCA_014360385.1 Actinomycetota bacterium
AGAGTAAAAGACTTCAAGAATTACTCTCCCCTTGTATCTTCTAGAAATTTTAAATTCATTCCTCTTAAGAAAAATTTAGGATTTGCTGGTGGTGTAAATTATGCAGTTTTCAATTTCGCTTCTACAAAAAAAGAATTAGATGATAATATAAAATATTTAGTTTTGCTAAACCCTGATCTTAGTCTGGAGAGAGGTGCTTTAAATAACCTGATCCTGCCCTTTGAAGTTGACTCTGGAGCGTATGATACATCTCATGTTAACTTACCTAACTTCCTATTGAAGTATTCTGGGAACTCTAAAAAAATTGGGGTTGTTGGTGGGTTGATTTTGGACTACGAGAAAGACATTGTTCAACATCTTGGAGGAAAGATAAGTATAAATTTTATAACTTCACATATAGATTATGGAAAGAAATATAAATATGAGGAAAAATATAAATGGATGAATGGTTCAAAGAGTGCTCCAAAGACTGGCTCAGATACAGAGCCTGGAAGTGTACCAAAATCCTTGTCTGCATCTATATCAGAGCCATGGAGATTTGACGGTTCAGAAAAACCAGGAGATTTAAAGGAGTCAGGCGATTCAGGAGGTTTAATAAATAAACACAGAGATTTGTTAAATAATTTTCCGGGGGAATTAATAGAAGTAGATTACGTTACCGGAGCCTTATTTGCTACAAGATACGCTCTTTTTAAAAAGCTTGGCGGTTTTGATAGGGGGTACAGGCCAGCATACTTTGAGGAAGTTGATTATTGCATGAAGATCAAGCGTCTCGGAAAGAAAGTTGTAGTAAATCCTTTTTCTATAGCGAGACATTTTGAAGGTGCATCGGTTGGAAAATTTACTAGAAAGTTTTACTGGTATTATCACAAAAATAGAATAAGATGTGCTTTAATTAATATGTCATTTGTTGACCTCTTTGCCAGATTTATAAATGAAGAACTTAAGTGGATAAAAGTAAGGGCGACAAGAGACCAGAGAGCTTCGCTTTTATATAGTTATTTTATAAACCTTGTCTTTCTACCATATAGTTTAGCAATGAAACTCCGAAACTATTTAATGTTGAGTAGATTAAGGGTAAAATAGTTATAAATGATGCTCTTAAAGTCTTACGACTGTAAGCAAACGAAAAGATGTTTTAGTAAAAATAGTTGTAAATGAGACTCTTAAAGATTAAGACTTTGGACCTAAAATGTGATCAAAGCCACACAAAAAGCTATCATTTACATTTACTTAAGTAGACTCTTAAAGGTAAAATAAGTAGAGTAACGAGGGAAGTTTATAGAGGGAAAGTGCTATTTTAAAAGTCTTAAAGGTAAAAAAGTAGAGTAGCCAAGGTAGAATACCTAAAGCAGAGTAGC
>JACIXO010000406.1 GCA_014360385.1 Actinomycetota bacterium
CAGGCCTTTCTTAAACATTCTATCGACTCTTTCTTCTATATTTCTATACAACTTTACTCTATCGACACTGAAGCCCAGAAATATAACATTGTAAATTGATCTTCTGTCATTCCAGGTATTCTGAAAACAGGAGTAGGGTCTACCGGTAATTTCATATACTTCAAGTGCTCTTATAATTCTTCTTTCATCGCTTTTTCCTATTTTTTCACTATAGATAGGATCAACTTCCCTGAGTCTCTCGTAAAGAGTAGAAAGACCGTGGTTTCTTATTTCCTCTTTCAATCTCTTCCTAATAGAAAAATCACTTTTTGGAACAAATCCAAGATTGTCTATAACTCCCCTTATATAAAGGCCTGAACCTCCGACCAATAAAGGAATCCTATCTTTTAAAAAAAATTCTTTCTCAATTATTTCCCTGCATATATTCCTAAACTCAACAACAGTTACATAATGGTCAGGATTAAATATATCTACCATATACTGTTTTATACCATATTTTTCTGTGTTGCACTTGTCTGTTCCTATGTTCATCCCTCGGTAAACTTGCATTGAATCTACAGAGATAATATCAGTATCAAGGATTCTGGCCAGATTTAGACCTATTTTGCTCTTTCCTACACAGGTGGGGCCGCAAATTACAATAGCAGCTTTGTCTTTTATCATCCGAGAAAGAAGACTATTATAACCTACGGAGTTTGCCACGGAGTTTGATTCTAGCCATTTTTTTATTTTAGCTAAATCTTCTTCACCCAGAACTTCCATAAAGATCCTGGCTCAATTATAAAATAACACCACAAAATCACAAATTTCCCAATAAATAGAAAGACTTGGCCTCTGTAATTTTAACTTCTACAAACTTCCCAATAAGGTTCTTCTCTCCTCTGAAATTTACTATAATATTACTCTCCAATCTTCCTTCAAGCATCGTGCTATCTTTAGAGCTTTCACCTTCAACTAAAACTTTAACTCTTCGCCCCACAAGTTTTTTGTTTTCTTCATATGATATCTCATTCTGGACACTTACAAGTTCTTTAAACCAAGCCTCCTTTTCCTCACGAGAAACATAATCAGCCATCATGGAAGCTCTTGTCCCTTTTCTTGGTGAATATATAAATGTAAATGCTCTATTGAATCTTACCCTCTTTACTATCTCCAGCGTCTTTTGGAAGTCTTCTTTTTCCTCTCCTGGAAAACCTACTATTATGTCAGTAGTTATAGCACAATCAGGTATTTTTGTCCTTATGTAGTTGATTTTCCTTAGATACTCTTCAGAAGTATAATTTCTGTTCATTAACTTTAAAATTCTATCCGAGCCTGCCTGCAGTGGTAGATGAATATGATTAACCAGATTTTCTCTTTC
>JACIXO010000407.1 GCA_014360385.1 Actinomycetota bacterium
CGCTATTCTTTGATATAAGGGAGAAAAAGTGGTCAAGAAAAATACTTGATGAGTTTGCAATTGATGAAAATTTGTTTTCAGAGCCAACTCCTTCTGGGGTGGAAGTCGGTTATGTGAGAAATGATATTGCAGAGGCTCTCGGATTTAAAGGCAAGGTTTCTGTTGTAACTGGTGGACACGACCAGCAATGTGCTGCTCTAGGGGTTGGTGCTATAAAAGGTGGAATTGCAGCTGATGGAGTTGGAACTGTGGAATGCGTAACTACAGCCATGGATGAGCTTATTATAAGTGAAAGTCTTTTTAAAAACGATTTTTCTACTAGAGCTCATGTGGTTGATCGCATGTATGTAAGTTTTGCTTACAATTTTACGGCTGGAAGTATCCTGAAATGGTACAGGGATACTCTCGCTACAGATGAGAAAAAGGAGGCTGAAAGAAAAGGAATTGGTATTTACGATTATCTATTTTCGAAACTGGATTTTAAGCCCTCAGGTCTTTATGTACTCCCCTATTTTTCAGCAAGCGGAACACCTTATCACGACCCTGTCCCTAAGGGGACAATAATTGGACTCAGTCTTTCTACAAAGAAAACTGATATATTTAAGGCGCTTGTAGAAGGGCTAGTATATGAAATAGCCTTCAATATTGAAGTTGCGGAAGAATCAGGCTTAAATATACAGGAACTGAGAGCTGTAGGCGGTGGGGCTAAGTCTGATTATTGGCTTAAATTGAAGGCTTCAGTTATAAAAAAGCCTATCAAGAGAATGGCTGTGACTGAGGCTGGGTGCCTGGCTACTATGATGCTTGCAGGAAAGGGAACTGGAAAGTTTAGTCTCTCTGAAGCGGTCTCTAGATTCGTGAAAGTTGAAAGTGAGTTTTATCCTGATGAGAGAATTTACGAAAAGTATGTAGATGGGTATAATAGATACAAGAAGATATATAGCTTAGTTTCCCAGATAATTTAGTGTAGGATTTGTGTTCTTAAGTATCTATTTATTATATTACCAAACACAGTCAGTGAGATATCTAGGGGAATATTCAGATTCAGTGTCTTAATTAGCTTGTCTTTCCTTTAATTGACTCAAAGAACATAAATAATTAAGGGTTAGCAAATAGTTTTTAGCCTATTTGTATGAAGCTTGTAAAGCTAAAGACAGGAGACAAAAAGAATCAAACAGAGGATTCCAAAACCCTAGAAGGCCTGAGGAGCATTAAAGAAGATAGCGATTGTGGTGAAACTGAAGTTATCGCAGATGATTTGTTTTTAGCAAATACCTTTTTTAAAAGGCTTTCGGGGTTAATTTTCAGAAAAAAGCTAAAAGACAGAGAAGGGATAGTTATTGAAAATTGC
>JACIXO010000408.1 GCA_014360385.1 Actinomycetota bacterium
GCATAACCCTCTCTGGACAATATGCTAGATAAAAATCCTTTCCTGATTTTAACCCTGTACCCTTATTTATAATATTTCCAACAACATTTCTTGTAGTTCCTGGAGGAGAGGTGGATTCCAAGATAACCAAATTACCTCTTTGGATATAATCTTTTATCCTTTTGGTCGCGTCAATTACATGAGTTAAATCTGCCTTATTTTCTTTATTTAATGGCGTAGGAACAGTTATTATAAAAACATCAGCTTTTTCAACATTCTTAGAAACCTTGATTGTTTTATCGTTAACAGCCTTTTTAAATAATTCTCTTAAACCTTCTTCCTTAATATGTATATCTCCTGAATTTAATGAATTTATAACATCATCACTAACATCCACCCCCAGGATCTCATATCCAGCTCTTGCTAACATGCACGCTGTTGGCAGACCAATATATCCTAACCCTATAACACAAATTCTTTCCATATAATTTTAATTACGATAAATTATTTATAATGGCAAGTATAAGGGCTGTTGCCCAAGCTCCTAAATCTTACATTATCTAATTATTTCTAACAGATTTGTAATTAAAATTTTAAAATTTATAAAAATTTATTTTTTTATCGTCGTTACAAATCTATCTAACTATTGTGCTTCTTTAAACTAATAAAATAATTAGCCACAAATACCACTCCACAACCTAAAATTATTGCTAAAAAAAGGCTAATTAGAATGTTTCTTCTGTAGTTGGTTTCAGTAGGTTCAACTGGAACCTCAGGATATGTTAATATTTCTATTTTCTCGGTAAAAAACTTCTCATTTTCTAATAAGATGAACTTTATTTTCTCTAAGTCATCTCTTACAGCACATTTAGATTTCAATTCTTCAAGCAAAAAAGGAGAAATGTAATTAATTCCAGCAAAATAAACATTTCCTGTTTCTCTATCTTCCAGCTCTTTTATTATCTTTAAATTAGTATCTATAAGGTTTTGCTCTGTCTGGGTAGAGAGTTTCTCTATCTCCTCGCTGGTGTCAGCTATTGTTTCCTCCACTCTTTTTAAAAGCTCCTGATAAGCCTCTGTAAGCTTTGAGGTTTTCTCACCTACATACGCGTCAACCAGAAATTTATTTATCTTATATGAAAGAAGCGGGTCACTTGTTTTTGTAGTTACAGTAATTATCTGGTTTTTTTCATCTACGGATACATTAATAGCTTTATCCAAATCATTTTTACTTATTTCAGAGCCCATGGACTTAATTACTTTGTCTATGAGAGCAGTGGATTTTAATTCAAATGCAACATCATTTACTGTTCCTATGTTTAGCTTAGAAGCCAGCTCTGGAAAATACTCCATCAAGGTTTCTATGTAAT
>JACIXO010000409.1 GCA_014360385.1 Actinomycetota bacterium
GGGTTAAAATCAGGAAAGGATTTTTATCTAGCATATTGTCCAGAGAGGGTTATGCCAGGAAAGATTGTATACGAATTGGTGAATAATGCTAGAATAATTGGAGGTATAAATAGAGAGTCTGCTGAAAAAGCCAAAGAAGTTTATGAAAAATTTGTTGAAGGTGAAATATATTTGACCACTCTGGAAATTGCAGAGTTAGTAAAATTAGCAGAGAATGCTTATAGAGATGTAAATATTGCCTTTTCTAATGAATTATCTTTGATATGTAGTGATTACGGTGTAGATGTTTGGGAGGTTATAAAGTTTGCCAATATGCATCCAAGGGTCAATATATTAAATCCAGGCCCAGGTGTTGGTGGCCATTGCATTCCAATAGATCCATGGTTTCTATTAGAGAATATCAGTAGAAGAGATACTTTAATTGAAAAAAGTCGAAATATTAATAACAGCATTCCATTTATTGTTTCTAATAAAATACTAGAAATAGTAAAAGAATACCCGGACCCAAAGGTAACGTTTTTTGGTCTAAGTTATAAGGAAAATGTCAGTGATATCAGGGAAAGCCCCGCTATAGTTATTTATAATGAACTCACTAAAAAAGGGGTAAATGTGTCTATTTTTGACCCACTTGTTGAAAGCAATAGATATAAGTTATCTTCATTGGAAGATTCACTAAAAAACTCTGATTTACTCTTGTTACTTACACCACATGAAATTTTTAAGAAGGTAGATTTAGGCTACATTTCTAAATTAATGAGAAATAAAAATATTTTCGACACGCGAAACTTTTTTAGCAGAAACCTTTTGGAAAAGTATTGTTTTAAATACTATACGATATAATAATGAATTTACTACCATTTAAGTGCAATAATTATTGTTTGGTGGTGAACTCCTGTTGAACTACTTTTTAATTACTAAATTAATTACTAAATTTACTCAATAAGTATGAGGAAAATAAATATATTGGTATCCTTTGGAACAAGACCAGAAGCTATCAAACTTGCTCCCGTAATTAGATATATTAAAAAGCAAAACCATAAGTTCAATTTAATGGTTTGTTCAACAGGCCAGCATAGACAAATGCTAATTCAGGTACTTAATCTTTTTGAAATAAAACCTGATATATTCTTGGATTTAATGACCGAAAATCAAACACTTACTTTATTATCTTCAAAGCTTTTTGACAAGATGGGAAAAGTTATATCAGATACGAATCCAGATATCGTATTGGTTCAGGGAGATACTACTACAGCTTTATTAACAGCTCTTATAGCTTTCTATAGGAAAATTAAAGTTGGTCATGTTGAAGCAGGACTTCGAACCTATGATAAGTATAGCCCTTTTCCTG
>JACIXO010000041.1 GCA_014360385.1 Actinomycetota bacterium
AAATAACATCTAATCCCTCTTAAGGATTTATAACTATATAAAAATTCATAAAAATTTTAGAAATTGAATTTACAAAGTTAGATCCTCGATTTTGACAATTTTTCCTCAGGTAATTCTATTATGTTCACAAAATCAATGTTTACAAATTTGATGTACCAGAATTACCTTTAAAATCAAACATTTAATTTTTCCACCTTCTTTTCCTCGTCAGCCATCTTAAGCTCATCTATAAGCTCATCAAGATCTCCTTCCAGAATCTCATCCAGTTTATACAAAGTTAGATTTATTCTGTGGTCTGTCACTCTTCCCTGGGGGAAGTTGTAGGTCCTTATCCTTTCACTTCTATCACCACTTCCAATCTGCATCCTTCTATTTCGAGTCTCTTCATCCATTCTTTTTCTTTCCTCAAGCTCTTTAAGACGAGCTCTTAAAATCTTAAGAGCTCTTTCTTTATTCTGTAACTGTGATCTTTCGTCCTGACAGCTTACCACTATCCCTGTGGGTAGATGAGTAATCCTGACAGCAGAGTCAGTAGTATTAACTGACTGTCCCCCAGGTCCACTTGTCCGAAAAACATCTATCCTTAATTCTGAAGGATCTATCTTAATCTCAACTTCTTCTGCAACAGGAAGGACTGCTACAGTTGCAGTAGAGGTATGAATTCTGCCACCAGATTCTGTAACAGGAATTCTCTGAACCCGGTGCACTCCTGACTCATACTTCAGTATCCCATAAACGCTATCCCCCTCTACTTCAAAAATTATCTCCTTAAATCCACCAATACCAATCGGATTGGAGCTCAAAACCCGGTAGTTCCAACCCCTATTCTCAATATATTTTGTATACATTTTGAATAAGTCCGATGCGAAAAGTGCTGCCTCGTCGCCACCTGCTCCTGCCCTTATTTCTACTATGACGTTGCGTTTATCATTTGGATCCTTAGGGGTAAGATAGCCTTTTATCTTGCGCTCAAGAAAGTCCTTTCTATTCATAATCTGCTCCAGTTCCTCCTTAAGAAACTCTCTCATATCCTCTTCCTTCTCAACCTTCAGCATATCCTTTATTTCCTGGATAGAGGAGAGGAGTTTTCTATATTCTCTGGAAGCATTGACTATTTCTTCAATCTCAGATATTTTTTTGCCATATTCTTTTATTTTCTCAGGGTCTGAAGATATAGTCGGGTTTGAGAGCTCCTCCACCAGGCTCTGGTAATTCTCCTCATATACTTTTAGTTTTTCCAAAAGAGAAGACATTTTAACTCTCCTCTATTTTTCCACCTCTAATTTTTCTTTTTCCATTTTTCCTTTTCCATTTTCCATTTTTCATTTCTCTATTGTTTTTTATGCCCAATCCAAAGATCTTTTTACAATTTTTTTTATAAATATTTTTACCACTATTTTTACTATTATCTTTCCTATTATTTTTAATGTTATTTACACTTCTACATACCAGGTGTTACCATTCGCATGATCTTTATTATCCTTATTTCCTTATTTATTCTTTATTCTTATACTTAACTTACTACATCAGAATTTTCCCTAGCCAGGCTGTCCTCAGCTTCAATTAGCTTTTTAAGTGAGCTTATCGCCACCTCCAATTGGAGTCTATCAGGCTCTTTTGTAGTAATCTTTTGTAAGAGTAGCCCAGGATAAAATATGATATTTACAATTTTATATTTACTAAATTTTCCTGCAAGCCTTATAAGCTCGTAGGAAATGCCTGCAATTACAGGAATTAGAACTATTCGCGATACCACACGCCATAAAATAGGAGTCTTACCCAAAAGAGAGAAAACAAATATAGCTACTACCATCACTATTAAAAGGAAGTTTGTCCCACACCTTATATGAAGCCTGCTATACTTTTCAACATTTTCAGGCGTAAGTTCCTCTCCGCTTTCATACGCATGAATAGTCTTGTGTTCTGCTCCATGATACTGAAAAAGTCTTCTCACATCTTTTAGCCATGAAACAGAGAATAGATATATTAAGAATAATGCAATCCTTACAAGGCCTTCTAGAATATTATAAACAATAGAGTTTGAGACAATATTGGCAAAACTTCTACCTATCAAGGTAGGTAGAACAAAAAATATACCTACTACAAACAAAATAGCAAGGCTAACTGATATAATCATTTCCCTCCTTGAAAAATTCACCTCTTCACCAAAGGCTTCATTAATTGAGTAGCTAAGAGCTCTAAAGCCCAGTGATAGATTCTCTACCATGACCCCGGCACCTCTCGCAAGAGCAAGATTGAGCCAGGGATACTTCTTCACTATAGAGACATCCCTGTACAATCTGACTGAAATACTTTTATCGAGCCTTCTTACAGCAAGCGTCCAGAAGTTCTTGCTCCTCATCATGACACCTTCAATCACGGCCTGGCCTCCAACCTGGTGTTTTGGTACATCTTTCATCGTATCTAGCTTAAGCATCAAAATCACTCGCTTTTGGAGGGTTGTCACACTTGAATTTTCCTTCAGGACAAGGACCTCTCAAACAATTCGGGCCAGCCTTTTCAAAAACAGTAGGGCATATCTTCTTTACAACCTTTAACATTTGGGTTGCCAGTTCTCTTATTTCCCACTGAGCTCTATTACAACACCTCACAGTAAAGAAATGGAGTAGCTCCCTACCATTCATTGTAACAATTATTTTGGTCTCAGAGGCATTTGGCAAAATATATCTTGCATCCTCAGCTTCTATTCCATTATCCAGCATTTCCATATAAAACTTGTGAGCCTCTCTTATAAGATAATCAAATCTTTCTTTGATTTTTGGATTATTCCTTAAGGAAGGGGGAGTTATATACTCAAAATTTTCTCTAAATTTTACATATCTTTGAGACTGTTGATTATAAGAAGCAATTCTGTGTCTTACAAGCTGGTGGGTTAAGGCTCTCGACACACCTTCTATGCCAAATGTGAAACTTATGTGTTCCGTGGTGCTAAGATGACCACTGTTAACTACAAACCTGACTAACTTTCTTATCTCATCATCCCCTAACTTTTCGTTTAATTCATCAACTCCAACAGGAGAATAACAAAGTCTTGCAGCTACTGCTACTGTTTTTTCGGGATCAGGGGTATGTCTTAGTAGTCTAACTTTCATAAGAGGTACCCTTCTCTAAAGTTTATTCTCCAAGGTCTTAAGGTATATTGCACTCTTTTGATACTATAATTTTATAAATCCTTTTATCTTTCTTCCGGGCTTTTAAGGCACATTTACGTAAGGTTCGCTAAATTCAGGGACGAATTGAAACAGAATGGGTGGTACTGCTATTACGTAGCTTGTGCTTTTTTTGACTTTTTAAGCCTTTTCTCAAACCTGTCTACCATTCCACCGGAGTCCACCAGCTTTTGCTTACCAGTATAAAACGGATGACAGTTCGAGCAAATTTCTACCTTTAGTTCCTTTTTTGTAGACCTTGTCCTAAATGTGTTCCCACAAGAACAGGTGACCACACAATCATAATACTCTGGATGTATTCCCTTTTTCATAGTTTTTAATCCTCACTTTACTAGGTTTTCTTATAAGATTTTTTTAACAAGACTCTCTATTATCAAATCTCAGTCTTATTCCTCCCTGAAAAGTGTATATTAGCATAATTAGTAAAACTGGTAAATATTCTTATTGTGCCAGGAAGTACAAAAAAGCACTCGCGGCCAGGTCTTAAGCTAAAGAATTTCAGATGAAAGGCAAAAAGGGAGTATACTTACCAGCTACAAGCTTGAATTAAGGGTTATTTCTTCATCTCGAAGGGTACTTTTTATTATGTTTAAGAAATCCTTGTTGCTCTTGGTTCTCTTAACATAATCTATAAGCTGCTCAATAGCAACCTCTGGCTCTCTTTCGTAAAGAATTCTTCTCAACTTCCATACGAGATTTGCTTCTTCCTCATCC
Source organism: Actinomycetota bacterium (assembly GCA_014360385.1). Classification (GTDB taxonomy): domain Bacteria; phylum Actinomycetota; class Humimicrobiia; order Humimicrobiales; family Humimicrobiaceae; genus JACIXO01. Next base: position 3,906 of record JACIXO010000041.1, read on the forward strand.
ATCAAAAGTTCTTCTTTTCTTGTTCCTGATCTTGTTATATCTATGGAAGGAAATATCCTTTTATCTGCAAGTTTCCTATCAAGGTGAATTTCCATGTTGCCTGTTCCCTTGAATTCCTCAAATATTACTTCATCCATCCTGCTTCCAGTATCGATAAGCGCTGTCGCAAGTATGGTAAGACTTCCCCCATTTTCAATGTTTCTTGCAGCTCCAAAAAATCTCTTCGGAGGAAATAATGCAGTCGAATCAACCCCACCTGAGAGAACCCTTCCACTTGCCGGGGTCGAAAGATTATAGGCTCTAGCAAGTCTTGTAATACTGTCAAGGAGAATTAAAACATCTTTTCCATGCTCAACTAATCTTTTGGCTCTTTCCAGAACCAGTTCCGCCACCTGAATGTGATTGTCTGAAGGCTGGTCAAACGTTGAACTTATAACCTCCCCCCTTACTGATCTTTCCATATCTGTTACTTCTTCTGGCCTTTCATCAATAAGAAGAACAATAATTATCACTTCTGGATTGTTGGTGGCAATGCTATTTGCTAACTCCTTAAGTATAGTAGTCTTGCCAGCCTTAGGAGGAGAAACTATCAGTCCCCTCTGGCCCTTCCCTATAGGAGCAATCAAATCTATTATTCTTGGGGTTATGTTTTCAGATGTTGTCTCCAGTCTTAATCTTTCCATGGGATACACAGGAGTTAACATTTCAAATGGTACCCTTTTTCTTATGGCTTCAGGGTCAACCCCGTTTACCTTCTCAATCCTTAAAAGTGCATAATATTTTTCATTATCCTTTGGTGGACGCACCTGACCATATACCTCATCCCCCTGTTTGAGATGAAATCTTCTTATCTGGGACTGGGATACATAGATATCGCTTGGTCCTGGTAGGTAACCCTGGGTTCTTAAAAAACCATATCCCTCTGCCAGAATATCCAGGATGCCCTTTTTTTTCTCTTCGTATACCTCCTTCTCCTCGGAAGGCCTTTTCTCAACCTCAGTAATCAAGCCTTCGGCAAATAACTCCCCATTGTCTATTTCTTCTTCCTCTTCTTCCGCAAACTCATGCACTCCAACATGTTTATTTTCATCTTCATTTTCATTTAAACCCGGGATAAATTTCATATTTTCAATTTCTTCCATTTTAGTTTCCTCACTACTAATTTTTGATTCGTTATTTGACTCGTTATTTATAAACTCTCCACTTCCTTCCTGTTCCAACTCTTTACCTTTCTTATCATCTATCTTTCTCATCAAAACTCCTCACCCACTCGAAAATTTCCCCAAAAGTTATGAATCCGATAAAAAGTTATGAATCCGATATATTTAAGGATCCCTAAATGTAATGTCATCAATCACCAATAGAATATCGGTAAAACATAAAAAATCTTAAACCGAAGCCTTGTTTACCCCTGGAATAAATAACTGCTCCCTGTCCGCAAAAGCGCCACTTCCAAGCATTAAAGTAGAATTACCAAAATTGCCAGGAAAAAACTGCTTAAGAATAAAAAGGATTTTCAATGTAATAAAATGAATTACAATCAAAAGGGTTTCGCAATAGTCGAATTGTCGAATTATGAGTAAAAGCTCACCACAAAGTTTTTATTTTCTTAACCTCGAAATTAAAATATGCAAACTGCCACTTTTGAAGTGCTGGACAATGATTTTTAGGAAGAAAAGGGACCTTTCCTTACTATTTAAATCTTAAAGGCTTAATACTTAAAGTTGTAGTAATGATGATAACACTATTTTATTAAAAATCAAGTAATATTCAAACTTTTGAAGCATTTCCATTTCCCACCTTTGTCTTATCCTTCCTCTCCTGTAAACAGAGCCATAAATTCTTTTGCTACACCTTTGGAAGATCTTTTAAAGATTCTTTAATTTTTTCATCAGAATATTCATAATCTTCCAGCTTGCCACCAAGATATGCTTCATAGGCAGATAGATCAAAGTGGCCATGTCCACTGAAGTTAAATGCTATCACTTTCTCTTCACCACTTTCCCTACATCTAAGAGCCTCATCAATAACAAACCTTATGGCATGAGCAGTCTCCGGAGCAGGAATAATACCCTCAGTTTTGGCAAAAGTTATTGCTGCCTCAAAAACAGGATTCTGATGATAAGCCACTGCCTCAATTATGCCTTCGTTGTGGAGCAGACTAACCTGAGGGGCCATACCATGGTATCTCAATCCACCTGCATGTATTGGAGGTGGGACAAAATTATGCCCAAGGGTGTACATTTTAACAATAGGAGCCATCTTTGCAGTATCTCCATAATCATAAGCATAAGGTCCTTTAGTCAAACTAGGACATGCAAGAGGTTCAACAGCAACGATCCTGATATCTTTTCCCTTTAGCTTGTCAGGAACAAATGGGAAAGCAAATCCTCCAAAATTGCTGCCTCCTCCAACACAGCCCACCAGAACATCAGGATATATACCCAGTTTTTCAAACTGTTTTTTGGTTTCCAATCCTACTATTGTTTGATGCAAAATGACATGGTTTAACACGCTTCCCAGAGAGTATTTTGTTCCCTCACTTTTCACAGCATCTTCTACTGCTTCACTTATAGCTATCCCGAGGCTTCCTGGTGAGTTAGGGTTTTTTTCCAGAATGCCTCGCCCCGAGCTAGTTCTATTTGTAGGAGAAGGCAAAACCTCAGCTCCCCAGACTTCCATCATAATCTTTCGGTAGGGTTTTTGTTCATAACTTACCCTAACCATATAAACAGTTAACTCTAACCCTATAAGGTTACATGCAAAAGCAAGAGCGCTGCCCCACTGCCCGGCACCAGTTTCAGTGGTAAGTCTTAAAGTTCCTTCTTTTTTATTGTAATAAGCCTGTGCCACAGCTGTGTTGGGCTTATGACTTCCGGGAGGGCTTACACTTTCATTTTTATAATAGATTTTTGCCGGCGTTTCTAAGTAATTTTCAAGCCTTTCTGCTCTTACAAGTGGGGTTGGCCTCCAGATTCTATAAATCTCAAGGAGCTCAGAAGGAATGTCGATATACCTTTCCTGGCTAACTTCCTGCTCTATAAGAGCCATAGGAAAAATCATTGCTAAATCCTCTGGTCTTAAAATCTCGCCTGTCTGCGGATGGCGTGGTGGGTCAAGGGGGCGAGGAAGATCAGGATTAATGTTATACCACTTTTTAGGCATTTCATCTTCAGTAAGAAGGACCTTCTTCTCTTTTCCATTTTTACTCATATTTTCCATAATAAATTCCTTTCCCATTTTTATCTTTATTAAGATTTCACTTTAAAATTGCAAATGCACCAGAAGTTACAGATCTGCCTGCGAGATTTAAAAAGTATACAAAATTCTACTATCAACAAAAAAGATTTACAACCGGATTTTTTTAGAAAAGAGGTACCTATTCCTTATTTGCACCATCTAAAAATGTACTTTCACTCAGAAAAAAAATGCGTAGCTTATTCTAGAATTGTTGATTTCTGATGCTCTGGTTTTGGAATTGACAAAAAACAATAATTATGGTATACATTTATCAACAATTGTATACATAGAAAGGTTATTTATTGAAAACCATAATAATAGATAGTAGTTCATTAATTCTTTTATCAAAATGTGGTCTCTTACATATACTTACTGAGTCATTTCGAATAATAATTCCTGGAGCAGTATTTTGCGAGGTTGTAAACAAAGATACTCTAGAGAAATACTCTAATACAAAAGTTATATTAAATCTTGTATCTGAAAAGAGGATAAAGGTTGTTAATATTGATAAAAGGATAAATAAACTACCATTGTCTCTCGGTAAGGGAGAATTAGAGGCTTTATTGTTATCAAAGAAGATTACTAATTCCATGTTATTAACTGATGATGGGAAAGCAATAAAGGCATGTAAATATATGAAATTACCTTTTATCATTTCACCCAAAATAGTTGTAGAGCTTTACAGATTGGGTAAAATTAATTTTACCAAAGCAAAGAGTTCCATCGAAAAGCTAAGAATAATTGGGAGATACTCTCCTGATATAATTGCTGAAGCAATACTTAGATTGGAGGAAATAAAATATGCTAAAACCAACAACAGTAAGGGTTAATGAGGAATTCCTTAAGGAGCTTTATGATTTTATTAAAGATATGAATTTAGATAAATCCTCATATCTAAGGGAGATACTCAAAAAGGGTTTTGAAGAAGACAAGCGGGATAGATTACTTGCAAAATATCAGGCCGGAGAGCTTTCTGCTTCTGAGGTCTGCAGAAAGATCGGGATAACTCTCTGGGAATTTTTTGATCTTCTCAAAGAAAAAAATATAAATCTCAATGTTTCAATCGAAGACTGGTTAGATTCAGAAGGACTGATATAACCCTATAATTATTTCCTGTGGCATCTAAAAATCCATCTTTGCCCAAAAGATGCATGGGAAAAAGGTTACTTAAATTGGAAATTGAACAAAATGCCAAAAGCTTTCTAGCCAAAGGCAAAGAACCTAATATCACAAAGAACTAAGAAAAGGACCTAACCTCCTTTTCTATTATAAAAAGATATAAAAGATAAAAAAAAGACCTCAAACCAAGGATACCAGGCTGATTTTCTGGCAATTCCTAACATCAAAACAATTTTTTAATATAGGATTCTCTATT
>JACIXO010000410.1 GCA_014360385.1 Actinomycetota bacterium
TTACTTTTAAGGGTGAAGAAGATGAAGTGTTCCTGGGTAAGGAAATTGTTAGCCGACCTCATTACAGTGACAAGGTCGCAGCCATGATAGATGAGGAGGTAAGCGAAATTATTGAAAGCTGCTATAACAGGGCAAGAAAAATACTTGAGGAGAATAAAGAAACTCTTGTCGAGCTTGCTAATAGGCTTATAGAGAAAGAGACTTTGGACAGAGAAGAAGTAATGGAAATTCTATTTAAAGTTAAAAGTGAAAAAGATATAAGAAAAGACAAAGAGCGAATTAGAAAGGAAAGGGTAGAGGCTAAATCAGGAGAGGCCAGAAGCAAAGAAGAGACAAAAGTATCCTCGGAAGAAAATAGAAGAGAATAGAAGAGAATAAAGTGGGAAATATAAGAGAATGGAAAGGAATGTAAAATAATAACCTCCTTCTTACATTATGTTTCTACGCTTTAGCCCCTATTGTGCTTTTGAATTATTTTTTGAATTATTAGAAGTTATTTTCTATCGTTTTTGTTCATACACACTACATAGCTTCCGAAAAATCGAGTGCAATGTAACTGTAAATAATGCTTCCAAAAAACTATAATATAGTAGACACGGGTATTATAGAAAATATTATAGAGAGTATAAACCGGGCATCTATCACAATTGGTAATCTTTCTTATAATTTTCATTATGGTAAATATTATAAAGAATATAAACTCATATTTATCAAAATTATAAATGAGAATAATAAATGAGAACACTGTAATAGAGGTATTAATAAATGAGAAACCAGAAATTCTGTCTTCCTTATATAGCTAAGCATTGGCCAGCTGTAACTAGGTAGTTATCGTGTAGCCAGCTTGGATATATAAATTGTTCATATAGTGCACGTTTATAGCTAGAAAAGGAAAATTACAAAGAGGGAGGATTTGTGGATAGAAGATTAATAGAGGAAGGGGTAAGGCTTATTCTTAAAGGAATAGGAGAGGATCTGGAAAGAGATGGATTAAAGAACACACCTTCAAGAGTTGCAGATATGTATGAAGAAGTTTTTAGTGGAGTTGGGAAGGACCCTGCTTCGGAGCTTGATTCGACATTTGATGAAAACCATGATGAAATTATCATTATCAAAGACATACCTTTTTATTCAGTGTGCGAGCATCATTTAGTTCCTTTTGCAGGCAAAGCTCATATTGCTTATGTGCCTAACAAGGATGGAAGGATAATAGGGTTAAGTAAGCTTGTTAGAGTTCTGGAAATTGCTGCTAGACGACCTCAGGTTCAAGAAAGGCTTACCACAACAGTTGCTGATGCTATTATGAGAAAGATAAACCCGAGAGGTG
>JACIXO010000411.1 GCA_014360385.1 Actinomycetota bacterium
TGGCAATCTTCAAACTTATCTTGCCATCATCTATCATCTTAAGCATTTCTACTAAATCTTTAGGCCTTACCTTAGCCTCGCCAATGCTGATAGAGCTTTTATTAAGAAGTGCACTGAAATCTCCCATAATCCAGTTGCAGACCGCTTTTGCATTACTATACAATTTACAACATTCTTCAAAATACAGGGCTATTTCCCTGTCAGAGGAAATAAACTTACTGTCATAAGGGGAGAGATTAAATTCATCATGGTATCTTTTAGCTTTCTGCGCTGGTAGTTCAGGAATTGTTTTTCTAATCTCTTCTACCAGATTTTCATCTATAAAAATAGGCACAAGATCGGGTTCAGGAAAGTATCTATAGTCATGTGCTTCCTCTTTTGAGCGGAGGGCTTTTGTTGTATCGGTTTTGTGGTCGTAATGTCTTGTTTGCTGAACCACCTGCTTTCCCGATTCTATAAGTTTTATCTGTCTTTCTACTTCATACTCAAGACCTCTTTGTAAAAAACGAAACGAGTTTAGATTTTTGATTTCAGTTCTTGTTCCCATTTTTTCACGGTTACTACTATCTACTCTTCTTACTGAAACATTGGCATCAACTCTCAAACTGCCCTCTTCCATATTACAGTCACTTACCTCCAGATATAGCAGAAGATTTCTAAGACTTATCATGTACTCCTTTGCTTCCTCAGGAGATCTTATGTCAGGCTCAGTTACTATCTCAATAAGAGGAGTGCCGCACCTATTAAAATCCACTATGCTAATTTCTGCCTCACTTATTCTTCCAGTTGCTCCTGTGTGTATAAGCTTCCCTGTATCTTCCTCCATATGAACTCTTTTTATCCCCACTCTCCTGGTATAATCTCCCATATCCACATCCAGATAACCACAAACTCCAATCGGGATATCATACTGAGATATCTGATAATTTTTGGGTAAATCAGGGTAGAAATAATTTTTCCTGTGAAAAATAGTGTACTGATTGATCTTACAGTTTAGGGCAAGAGCAATCTTCAGCGCATACTCAACTGCCTTTCTATTCACAACTGGTAGAGAACCAGGATGTCCTAAACAAACAGGGCATGTATAAGTGTTACTTTCCTCCCCAAAGGAAAGCTTACACCCACAAAACATCTTAGTATTTGTCGAAAGTTCAACATGGGTTTCAAGACCTATAACAGGCTCGTACAAATTTGGTGCTATAGTTTTTAAAGTAGTTTCTTTTTCTTTTTTCTCTACCATACCCGTAATTTAACTTTTTTATCTTTTCTTCTATCTATCTTTTCTTCTATTCCTTATTATATTCTTTTGTTATTTCTTT
>JACIXO010000412.1 GCA_014360385.1 Actinomycetota bacterium
TTTGTTGAAGACCACAAGAGTAGGCGTATCTAAAACTCCGATTTCATTTAAAACTTTGTTTACACTTAATATGTGATTTTCAAAATTGGGATTGCTGATGTCAACTACCACCAATAAGAGATTTGCCCTCCTTACCTCCTCAAGAGTAGACTTAAACGAAGCAATAAGCTGATGTGGCAACTTCTCTATAAATCCTACAGTATCAGAAAGTAGAACTTCGTATCCTGAGAGAACTTCAAGCTTTCTTGTTGTAGAATCCAAAGTAGAAAATAACATATCCCTGGTAAGCACATTTGCACCTGTTGTGGCATTAAGCAGAGTTGATTTTCCACTATTGGTATAACCAACAAGCGAGATCTGAAACACATTGTTTTCTTCTCTTTTCTTTCTCTGAATATCTCTGCGAACGCTTATTTCCTGAATTTTCTTCTCTAACTGCCCTATCCTCTTTCTTATTTTTCGTCTATCAACCTCAAGCTTAGTTTCACCTGGTCCTCTTGTCCCGATTCCACCACCCAACCTTGATAGCTCTACACCCTTTCCTTTAAGCCTTGTTGCCATATAGTTAAGTTGAGCTAGCTCCACCTGAAGTTTTCCCTCACTGCTATGAGCTCTTTGAGCAAATATATCCAGAATCAATGCAGTTCTATCAATGACCTTTACTCCTAATTTCTCCTGCAAATTACTCTGTTGAGTGGGGCTCAGCTCTTCATCGAATATCACTATATCGATTTCCTTCTCACTTATAAGGTTTCCTATCTCCTCTAGCTTTCCAATGCTAATAAGATGGCCAGGATTAGGCCTTTCCTGATTGTGAATAACAATGCCATCCACTTCAGCTCCTGCGCTTATCGCCAGGTTCTTAAGTTCTTCAACATTCTGGTCAAAATCTATCTTCTCCACCCACGTATTGTATCGTGGATTCTTAAACCTAATAAAAATAAGTAAAGCTTTCTCCTTCCTAGATTGATTATCTTTTACATTTTTTAAATTTTTATTTTTATTAAAATTTTTATTTTTATTAAGGTTCATAATTTCTTTAAGGTTCATTTCTTAAGGTTCACAATTTTTAGCTACTTTTTCTCATCCACTACCTTTTCCTGGCCCTTACAATCTAAACCTTACAATCTAAATTTTCCAGAGCCTTACAATTTAAGAACCCTACAATCTAACGACTTTAGCATTCTTTTTTCACTGTATCCTTAATTCTTTCCAATGCCTCTTTTAACCTTTCATCGGGGATAGTAAGAGATATTCTTATGTATCCCTCTCCATACTGTCCAAAAGCGCTCCCGGGAGTTACT
>JACIXO010000413.1 GCA_014360385.1 Actinomycetota bacterium
AAGAACAAAATGATAAAAAATATGTTATAATTTCGAATCTATAAAACACATGTTTATAAATTTTATACATACTGATATATACCTTGCATGGAAGGTAGAAAAATACAATTACCATATAAAAGCGGGTGGTTCACAGTTGGACTTCCTACAATTCAAGTTATAGCTATATGGATTGGACTTTCTCTATTAATATTTCTCATAACTTCCAATAATCATTCTGACTGGTTTTATTTATCTATATGGTTTGGATGTCTTCTTTTAAGCCTTTTTTAGCAGTAATTACCTATCCAATTTATTTAAAAATTGCAGATAAAGGTAAATGCGAACTTTACTTTGATGGCTTGTGGATAAACTGGAAAAAGGGTTTAAGATGGAGAAAGATAGCTTTAAACAAACATTACAAAGCAAGATTTGAAGCAGGTACATCACCTACTGGGAAAACCTGTATAGCAGTTGAGATTTCAGACGTAAAGAATTCTGTAAACATATATGTTAAAACAAAAAATATCTATGATTTACTTAAAAACTTTGAACCATACTTTATAGGCGATCTTCCAATTCTACCAGAAGAGGGAGGGTTTGGTTTTGTAATTGAGGAAAATAACACTTATGGTATTGAGTTATTTAGATCAATTATAGATGCACTATGGAATACAAGAGAAAATAATATCTTGTACAAAAAATATATTTCTCTTCCCTGGGATAAAGTAGCTTTACCCGAATTTAAATATGTAAGCATTTTCTCAGATGAAGATTATGAATACAAGAAATTAATCCAAAAATTAGAAGAAGATGTTATATATAGGTTGAATACAACAACATATCTTACCAAAGACTATATAGTTACATTTAGACATCTTGACAAATACAAAAAGGAATACACAATATTCCCCTTAGGTTATACAGTAGCAGAACTGGTAACTGATAAGGAAAACCTACAGACCTACATTAAATTTTCAGGATATGATATTAACAGGATAAAAGTAGAAACAACCCAGTGGATTGATGAAAAAGAAGATACATACTGGCTTTCAAAATTACTTGTAAGATTTGTTAACTATAAAATTGTAAATGACTATAAAATACAAAACTGTTAATGAATGAGAAAAACAAGTTAACGATGCAGCTTCTATTTCTGGTTTAGAAATTAAAAAATGGCCAGTAAACCTTTCTTTGATTAAGTAAAATTTTTTGTAAGTTAGAAATACAATTTCTTCTAACTGCTACAGCAATAAATTTAAAGAAGATAATGAAAATGGTAGATATAAATGGGATAAAATCTACTATTAATAGAATGAAAGG
>JACIXO010000414.1 GCA_014360385.1 Actinomycetota bacterium
ATAGGGAACTGCCAGGTGAAGAGACTGCTAAGATAAAAACTCCTTCTACGGCTACAAAACCTGAGGAAGGAAAAGCCGAAGAAAGTAAAGATGTTGAAGTATCTAGAGTTAAAATTTCTCCCCTTGCTCGCAAAATTGCCTCAGAATTAGGGATAGATTATGAAAAGGAGCCAATTAAAGGAACAGGACCTGGTGGAAGGATTGTGAAAGAGGATATACTAGCCTATGCTGAGGAAAGGAAAAAGAAAGAGCAGGAACTAAAAGAAGGAATAGCTAAGGAGAAAGTAGCAGTAGGAGAGGTGGGAAAGGAAAAAGTAGAAGAGGTAAGTAAAGAAGAGATTGGAGAAGTAAAAAAAGAAGAAGTTGAAGCTGCCAGAGCAAAAGCTGTGGCAGCAGGAGCAATGTTTGAGGCAAAAGAGCCAAGAGTAAAAAGTTCGGTTCCCCTCAAGGGTATAAGGAAGGTTATAGCTGAACGCATGAGTTATTCAAAATCCAACATTCCTCATATTGTTCTTAATGGTAGAGCAGATGCTACCCAGCTTATAGAGCTCAGGGAAAGGCTTAAGGACAAAGTCAAATCCATTTATGATGTAAAAATAACATATACTGATTTCTTACTTAAAATTTGTGCAATAGCTCTAAGAGAAAATTTAGAGATAAATTCTTCTTTGCAGGATGGAAATTATATAATCTATGATGATGTGAACGTAGGACTTGCTGTGTCCATTGAGGAAGGGCTTATAGTTCCTACTATTTATAACTGTGATAGATTGGGAATCCTTGAGATTGCAAAGAAGAGGGAGGAAGTGGTAGAAAAGGCAAGGAAAGGGCAGCTGAAATTGGAGGAAATAAGAAATGGCACCTTTACTCTTACGAATCTTGGCATGTTTGGAGTAAGATCTTTTTCAGCAATAATTAATCCTCCTCAAGCTGCTATATTAGCAGTTGGTGAGATTTACGAAGCTCCTGCTGTGGTGGAAAGTAAGATAGAAATAAAGTCCTTTATGGAGCTATCTCTATCATGTGATCATAGAATTATAGATGGCGCAGTTGGAGCAAAATTTTTACGTAGAATAATTGAACTAATTGAAAATCCTGAGCTACTGATTATTTGAATTTCTTACCTCTTTACTAAAATTTTTTTTTGAGGGTTTTTATAAAAATGATAAAAGATAAAGAAGCTAAAATAGTGCTTTTCTGCATAAACTGTAATGAAGAAGAGTCCCATACAGTTTATTATATTGGCGAATATTTAAAGAGTATAGTGTGTGATAATTGTGGGAAGAAACTTG
>JACIXO010000415.1 GCA_014360385.1 Actinomycetota bacterium
AACTAACCCTGAGTTGAAAGCGTACTTTGAAAAGAAGTTTAGTGAACTTTTCCCCCTGATTCCAAATGATGTTCTTATTTTCCCAGGTCACAAACTCAGAGATGTTTGTATGAATTTGTTCCAAAATGGTAAGGTGATTGAGAAGACTTTGGTGTTAACACTACTCGAAGCATGGAGGAATTACTTTGCAAGCTAGAGTGAAAAATGGCTGGAGAAAAGAGATACGGTTTTTGTTAAAAAATGGTTTTGTTCATATTTTCTCTGCAAATCTTGTAAACAGAATACTACAGTTTGGAATATCCGTTCTCATTGTACGCTTAATCTCAAAGGAAACATATGGAAGCTATGCTTACGCGATAAACATCCTCAGCTTTTTCTTACTTTTAGACGGTCTGGGTGTGAGTGTTGGAGTTCTACAGTTTGCAAGCAAGGCTGAGAAAGAATCGAAAGCGCTTTCTTTCTTGAAATATGCGTTAAAAGTAGGAACATTTTTCAATTCAGTACTGGCTTTGGCAATTTTGGTAGTCACTTCTCTTATTCCCCTGCCAATATCAGGTAGTACGAATATATTAAGAAAGTTGTTTTTAGTCCCACTCGTAACTACGATATTCCATTCCTTTCAATCTTTCATGAGAGCGAGGTTGATGAACAAGCAATTTTCAGTGTTAACTGTTTTCAACACATTAACTTTTCTTATTTTCACGGCTTTACTTGGATATTTCTTTGATGTGAATGGCATAGTTCTAGCAAGGTACGGAGCCTTTATACTTTCAATAGTGCTAGCGGGATATTTCTTAAAAAACTACTTAGAGGATTTTAGAAAAACACCTGCTCTCGGAACAGAAACAAAGAAAGATTTTCTGAAGTTCTCGATCACAGTTATGCTGACAAACAGTATTTCCCAGATTTTGTACATTATCGACACGTTCCTGATAGGAATATTTATCCGCTCAGAAAAAGTGGTAGCATCTTACAAAACATCAACTCTGATACCATTCGCTTTATTCTTCATACCCCTATCAATTATGACGTTTGCCTATCCGTATGTCGCCAGAAACAGTGAAAAAAAAGAACTTATACGCTATTATTATATAAAGATGACCAAAGCTCTGTTTATTCTAAATGTCATAATCACTGTCTCTTTAACGGTGTTTGCACCGGCCATTATTAAAATTGTCTTTGGTTCCAACTATCTGGACGCTGTAGCACTCTTCAGAATACTCTCCTTCGGGTATTTGATAGCTTCAACTTTCAGAATACCGGCAGGCAATTTAATTGCAAGC
>JACIXO010000416.1 GCA_014360385.1 Actinomycetota bacterium
TCTTTTGGGATTACTACTTGGTATTTTGGTGATACAGTAATTGTTTTCATCACAACCTCCTTATCCTACTAGGAAGTATATCGATAAATTATTTATATGTCAATTTATTTAACGATAAATATTTTGTAATTCTTTCTTTATAAAAGTTATAAGCTATGGGGTTTTATTACATAGTAAAATTTGTTCAGATCAAAAGAATAAATATTTTAGGTAATTATAAATCACAGAGAGAGAAAAAAATTAAATGGTGATTAAAAATTTACGTAATTCATCTACTTTTATTACTTATTTCTCTGGAAAAAATGGTTCTGAAAATACTTACAAAAGTATATTAGATAATCTTTATGATGGCGTCTACTTTGTTGATAAAGATTTAAAAATAATTTATTGGAACAATGCTGCAGAGTCTTCCGATACGGTTGCAAGATGGGGTAGGGAAGAATTTGTATGTTTGGTTGAGAATGTAAACAAAAAAGATGTATTGACTATTGCAGAAAAGCTTAGGATTTTAGTCATAAATTCCCGTGTTCCATTCCAAGACTATAGATTAAATATTAATGTATCTATTGGGGCAACTCTTGCAAAAAGAAATGATACAGTGGACAGTATAATTGAGAGAGTAGATAAGCTCATATTTGAGAGCAAGTTAAGAGGGAGAAACAAGGTAGCTATGGGTTAATGCCTTTATTGTTTTACTACTAGTTGTAGAGTATTGCCTGTATTTATAAGGTATATTTCATAAGGTATATATTACATTTTTAATAGTTGAACTTATCATAAATACAGCACAATATTATAATATTGCTCATATTAAATATAATATTAATTGTAATACTTTTAATGTTCTCTATTTGATAGCTTTTATAATTTTTTAGCGGAAACTAATATACTTAAGATAGATTTTTGCAAGTCTTCAATATTTTTAGTTAAATCTATGCTACTGTGAGTATTTTTAGATATATTACATTTGATATCTTCGCTTATAATAAAGTCAATAGGGAAAATAGTTTCTTTGAGTATTTGTACATCAGCAAAACCTGCTTTTCTTATAATACTGAGATATTCATCTTTGGCTAATGCTCCGGCTATACATCCAATATATGCAGAAGTATTATTTTTTATAAAGTCTGGCAGTTCTTTAGCCAATACAATATCTGCTACAAATATTCTTCCACCATTTTTTAAAACTCTAAATGCTTCTTTATAAACTCTTTCTTTATCTGGAGATAAATTTATAACACAATTAGACATGATGACATCTATAGTTTCATCAGAAATAG
>JACIXO010000417.1 GCA_014360385.1 Actinomycetota bacterium
TAACAGACAAAGCTTGCCTCTTCCAGAAGACTGGAAAACCTTTTGATTACAAATTCCCCGTCTTTAGACCCTTCGGATGATTCTCCAAATGAGCTTCCGTCCCGAATTAGACTTTCATCCAGAACAGAGCTCTCTTTAGTAATCCTGTTTCTATTTTGTAAAATAAAGCTTTGAGAGATTTTATTTAGAACCGGGCTACTGCGATAATCTTTTTTTAGAAAGAAAATATTCTCAGGTGAGAGGCTCTCATAGATATACTTAAAATTATCAACCATTGAACCTCTGAATGCATAAATGGCCTCATCGTCATTACCAAAATATATACAGTTTCCGCTTGCCAGAGAGTTAACAATTTCAAACTGAGCTTTGTTTATCTCTTGGGCTTCATCAACAAGTATCCACTCATATTGCCGCCTGAAAAAATCTACTACTTCGCTATCGTTTCTCAAAATCTCTGCTACTTCCTCAAGAAGCCTCCCATAATTATATGAATTTTCTCCGTGTAACCTTTCTCTATACCTGGCATAAATTCCTACTATTTCTGATAAAGTGGGGTTTAAAAAAGGAGTAAATCTGTCTGAAAGATGTCTCGGTGGAAGGAGATTTTCCTGAGCCCTTAAAATAAAGTCAAAAACTTCCTGAATATAGCTTTGTGCTGTAAAGGGATTTTGATTTACCAATTTATGGGTATAGGGATAGTTTTTCCTGTCAGCACCCTCTACTATCTCTCTTAATAGCTTCCACTGCTGGACCGAGTTTAATACTTTTACAGGAACATAATTCCTTCTAAAAATTGCATTTACTTTCTCTAAAAAGTCTATACAGAAAGAGTAAAATGTTTCTACAGGAACCTCAAAGATGGTCTTGCCAATAAAATTGGCGCTCCTCTCTCTTATGAACTTTGCCCACCTGCGGTTAAAACAGAATACCAATACTTTCCTGGGATCAATTTTTCTGTCCTGTAGAAGATAGCCAATAATGTTTATAAGCGTATTTGTTTTGCCTGTGCCAGGTGGCCCAATAATTAATAAGTTTCCACTTTTTTTATCTATTGCTTCTTTTATTCTTATATCTAACATTTTTATATTTTATATATCCATAATCTATATGTCATATGTAACACATTACATGTGACATACCATCAGGCCTGACTCTACAGAGAGTTCCCCATAAAACATAGATAGGAAGAAATAGATGGAAAAGCATGCTCTACGTTTAAGCCATGCGCGTTAATTTTCCCTGGAACTTTTGCTTTAGTTTTTTTAAAGTTCT
>JACIXO010000418.1 GCA_014360385.1 Actinomycetota bacterium
TTGCCTGTGGGGGATGTCCTGAAGGAGCAGAAACTGGAGGTGCTGAAGCAATAGCTACTCTTAAAGCCAGCCTTGAAAACGAAGGCAAAACAATAACAGGAACCCTGTGCATAGACTTTCTTTGCCAGAAAGCACTGATAAAATCAAGGTCAAGAACCAAATCCAGCCTTATTAAGGAAGCCGACGCAATCCTTGTCATATCCTGCGGATTGGGTGTGCAAGCAGCCACTGCCTCACTTAATAAGCTTTGTTATCCTGCACTTAACACAATTACTTTCGGAGGAATTACTGGAATGTGGCAAGGCAGTGAGAGATGTGACACCTGTGGAAACTGCATTCTAGACCTAACAGGAGGAATTTGCCCTTATACAAGCTGCCCCAAGAAGCTTTCAAACGGACCCTGTGCTGGCCAGAGTAGCGATAAGTGTGAAACCGACCCTGAAAGAGATTGCGGGTGGATGCTTATTTACAAAAGACTAAAAGAGCTTGGAGAACTGGATAGACTTTACAAGTTCATCCCTCCAAGAGATTATCAGAAGCTTCTTCCATCAAAAGAGGTTAGAAAAAGTAAATTATGGGCTTTAGATGAGGAGGTAGTATGACTACTGGAGTTTTAAATAAACAAGAAAGCAGTCAGGACAAAGCAAAACCAGAATCAAAGTCTACTCTTAAAGAAGCAATAGAAAAAGGAAAATTTGTGGTTACATGTGAGATAGGTCCTCCTAAAGGGGCAGATGATAAAGAAATCGTAGAAACAGCCCAGATACTGAAAGGACTTGTAGACGGAGTAAATGTGACTGATTTACAAAGCTCGGTTATGAGACTTGGATCTCTTACCACCTGCCATATATTAAAAGATATGGGCCTCGATCCTATACTCCAGGTCACTTGCCGTGACAGGAACAGACTTGCTATCCAATCAGACCTCTTAAGCGCTTATGTCCTTGGAATAAGAAATGTACTTGCTCTTACTGGAGATTACACCACAATTGGAGACCATCCTCAAGCTGAACCTGTATTTGATCTTGACTCAGTTCAGCTCCTCTGGGCGATAAAAACGCTTGAAGAAGGGCACGATTTGGCTGGAAAAGAGCTTACAGAAAAACCATCTTTCTTTAAAGGTGCAGTGGTAAATCCAGGAGCAGATACAGAAGCCTCATTTGAGTTTCAGCTTATAAAAATGAAGAAAAAAATAGACCAGGGTGCCCAATTTTTTCAGACCCAGGCTATTTTTGATGCAGGCGTCTTTGAAAGATTCATGGACAGGGTAT
>JACIXO010000419.1 GCA_014360385.1 Actinomycetota bacterium
TAATAAAAGCTTTTAAAAAAGAAAAGCAAGATATATGGTCAAGGGTTCTTGTCGAGGAGATAGGCCATAATTCTTTTGCTATACAGTGCAGACACTGCGAGGATGCGCCCTGTATGGAGGCTTGCATATCAGGGGCAATGAGAAAAAACGAAAACACTGGAGTAGTTGTATGCGATGAAGATAAATGTGTAGGTTGCTGGATGTGCATTATGGTATGCCCATATGGGGTTATAAAAAGAAGTATTTCAGAGAGAAAAGTAGCTTCTAAGTGTGACTTATGTATTGATGAAGATATTCCTGTTTGTGTTAAAAATTGTCCTAACGAGGCTTTGAAATTTATAGATATTAAATGAGCTAATAATATATTGCTGAATAGTTAGCAAAAATTTAGAAATTTTAAAAAAATTGTGCTTAATAAATTATAAAGATGGTAAATAAGTTAAATGGTAAATAAACCAAATAGTAAACACTGTGTAAATATTGAGGAAAAAGTATGAATTTAATAAGCAATGATACTAACAAAACTAACAAAAAGTTTAATTATATTATAATAGGTAACTCAGCAGCTGGTCTTTCGGCAGTAGAAAGTATAAGAAAAGCTGATGAAGCTGGAAGCATTCTGGTGTTGAGTTATGAGAATTATCTTAATTATTCAAAACCTCTTATAACTTATTATATAGCTAATAAGGTGGATTTGGATAATATCTATTTTAAGTCTAAAGAATTTTATGATAGTAGAGATATATTTGTAAAACTTGGAGTAGAAGTTACCAAAATTGATACTGAGAAAAAAAGTATAATAACAAAAAATCACGATAAATTTTATTTTGATAGATTATTAATAGCAAGTGGCGGCAAGCCTATTATTCCTAAAATAAATATCAGAAAAGATAACGGCACTAATTTCTATCTTGACTCAATCAATTATAAAGAAATTAAGGGTGTATTCACTCTTACTACATTAGACGATGCTATAAAAATTAAGAAATATATTTTTGATAATAGTATAAATCATGTTTCAATACTCGGTGGTGGTTTAATCGGACTCAAAGCGGCTGAAGCTTTCTTAGATATTGGTTTACAAATAGATATAATAGAACTTTCTGAAAGAATTCTATCTGCTACTTTCGATACAGAAGCTTCAACTATTATTGAGGATAGGATAAGAAAAGAAAACAGTAACATTTTTACCTATAACACAGTCGAGGAGATAGTTGTATCTAATAATAAAATAAAAAGCTTGAGACTGAGAGATGGAAAAGAAATAAG
>JACIXO010000042.1 GCA_014360385.1 Actinomycetota bacterium
ATTAAGTAGCGTTTCAAAAGCAGAAAAAATAAAAATACGAGTAGAAGTAGGAGTATAAGTAGAAGTTAGTAGCATATAAATAGTATAAATATGAGCAAAAGTATGAGCAAAAGCATAAGCAAAAAAGGGGGTTTCATAAGATTTTTAATAGTTACAGTAGTAACTGTAATAATGTTTATTATCGTAAGCGGTGCTATTGTTGTTCTTTTCTACTTACTGACCCTTCCTTCGCTGGAGGAACTTACCCCGTCTCCGATAGCTCAGACTTCTAAGGTATATGCTATAGATGGTAGCTTAATAGCAGAATTTCACGCTGAAGAAAACAGAGAAATTGTGCCCTTTGAAAAGATGTCACCTTACATCAAAGATGCGATCATTGCTGTTGAAGATAAAAGATTCTACGAACACCAAGGAGTTGACTATAAAAGAATCATCGGAGCTCTTATAGCAGATATAAGAGCTGGGGAGCTTGTGCAAGGCGGAAGTACCATTACTCAACAGTATGTAAAAAACGTCTACTTTAGCCCCGAGAAGACACTTAGAAGAAAGATAAATGAAGCTTTAATAGCAATACAGCTTGAAAGGCACTACACCAAGGACAAAATATTAGAAATGTACCTTAACACCATTTATTTTGGTGGAGGAGCATATGGAATTGAAAAGGCTTCTCAGCTATACTTTGGCGTCCATGCGAGTGAGTTAACTCTTCCACAGGCTGCGCTTCTTGCAGGACTGGTTAGAGCTCCTGAGGAGTATTCACCATTCAATGATATTGAAAAGGCCAAAAATAGAAGAAACCTTGTTCTTAAGCTAATGTATGATCAGGGGTATATAGATAGCAAACAGTTGTTCGAAGCTCTGGCAAGTCCTGTTGAGGTTAACACAGAGCAGAGGGGCATTGGTGGGACAGATTCTGAAAACAGAATTGCCCCCTATTTTATCGATTATGTAAAACAGCAGCTCTACGAGAAAAAGTTTACCAGCTACGACGTATTCAAGGGCGGACTCAGGATTTATACCACCCTGGATCCAAAACTTCAGAAATATGCAGAAGATGCAATCAAAACTGTTTTTCCAGAGGAAATTGAGCCCTCCTATTCGCTAGTATCAATGGACCCTTCAAATGGCTACATATATGCCCTTGTAGGAGGAAAGGATTACAACAAAAGCAAATTTAATATTGCCACCCAGGGAAAAAGACAACCAGGTTCAGTATTCAAAGTACCTGTTCTTATAGAAGCTATAAATCAACACATCTCCCCCAACACCAAATTTAATCCAAATGGTCCCATTACGATAAAAGTAGAGGGAGCACCAGACTGGAAGGTTGACAATTTCGGAGGAGAGAAATTTGGTGAAGAGATGTCAGTAATAGATGCAACTATCCATTCTGTAAATGTGGTTTATGCACAGCTCATCATGAAAGTAGGTCCACAAAATGTCGAAAAACTTCTAAATGCTATGGAAATATATGATGTCGGAAGTAACCCTGCTATTGGCCTTGGAGGTCTGGAGAAAGGAGTAACCCCACTTAATGTAACCAAAATTTTTGCTACTTTAGCTGCCGGTGGATTTTACCATCAACCAGTGTGTATTCTTAAAATCACAGATCCTGAAGGTAATATTTTGTACCAATATAATCCCGAAGAAAATCAAGCAAACCACAGGGTAATTGATGAGCCAATAGCATATTATGTAACCCAGATTCTTAAGAGAGTGATAAAGGAAGGAACTGGAAAAAGGGCAGATATTGGAAGACCGGCAGCTGGGAAGACCGGGACTACGAGTGATTTTAGAGATGCATGGTTTGCAGGATATACTCCCGAACTTGCCACCGTGGTATGGATGGGACACCAGGATTCGAGTAAACCAATGAAACCGATAAATGGTAGAAATATAGTTGGAGGGGCATTCCCCGCTGAAATCTGGAGAGAATTTATGAAAAGAGCTTTGGAGGATCGTCCTGTAAGCGACTTTAAGAAACCCCAGGAAGAACTTGTAGATATAGAAATATGTACCAGCTCAGGTCTTCTTCCCTCCTTCTGGTGTCCGGAGGACTCAAGAGAATACAGAATCTACGTTAAAGGAAAGGAACCAAAAGAAATTTGTAACATTCATAATAAGATTGAAATTCCCAACGTAATAGGTATCAATATAGAGGAGGCAAGGAATATATTTGAGAGTCTATATTTCGATATAGATGAAGTTTATGAATTTAATGATGATTATGAGCAGGATATTGTGTTTGACCAGGAACCAAAACCAGGAACTATTTTTGAGTGGCTGTCTACAACTGAAAAACCAAGAATTACACTACGTATAAGTAAGGGGCAGGAGACTTTCGATATGCCTGATCTTATTGGCCTGGATGTAAACACGGCGGAAAAAGTTCTTAAAAGCTATAACATGGTTATCGAAAAGATAGTATACGATTATGACGAGAGTCAGCCAATAGATACCATATTTAACCAGGACCCTCCAGCAAATTCCAGAGTAACCAAATCTGCGAAAGTCACTCTTTATGTGAGCAAAGGTCCAAATCCTCAAGCAACAGTTCCCAATGTAGTCGGGCTTTCAGAGGAGGAGGCTTTATCTACTCTTAAGGCAGCAGGATTTGTTACTATCACTGTAGTAAAAGAAGAAAGTAAACAACCACAAGACAAAGTATTTTCACAGGTCCCGGAAAGTGGAACCATTTATGACAGGGTTTCAGAAATAATAATAAAAATAAGTCTTGGAATTAAAGTTCCCCATGTGATTGGTCTTGAAAGAGATGAGGCAGTAAATAAGCTCGTTAATCTCGGCTTTCAGGTAGAGATACTTCCTGACCCTAATGCTACAGGAAAAGTAATAGATCAAATCCCCAAATCTGATACGTACCTCGAATATGGCTCAAAAGTAACAATTGAACTACAACAGGCTAAAAAACAGGAAGGTAAAGAAGTTTTACAAAAGTTCTGAAACAAGCAAGTATAAAAGAGAAGCATATACGGTGCAAAAGATATGCTCTATTAAGTAACGGGTATGTTTGAGATTAATTCCTCAAAACTAATAACTCTTTTCTTAATCTTTTCCAGCCTCATTTCAAAATCCCCAAGTAGTTTTTTGCCTGATTCTATCCTGGTTCTAACCATTTCCCTGTTAGTCCCACAGTCAACCTTCTTAGAATCAACACATGCTTTAGGATCAATGCAAGAATAGATATCCTTTTCAAAACGGGGAGAGAATTCTTTGAGTTTTTCCAAGGCCAAATCCTTTATTCGAAGATTATTTTCTATACAGTACCTTACCACGCTTCCTACCACGTGATGAGCTTTCCTGAAACTTTCCCCCTTCTTCACTAGATAGTCCGCCATGTCTGTAGCTTCCAGAAATCCATCAGCCAGATCCTCGTCGATCGCCATCTGGTTTAACTTTAAGTTAAGCAGTAGGTCAGAAAAAATCTCTATACTCTCTGAAGTTTCATTATAGGCACTGAATAAAATTTTTTTATCCTCCTGAAGGTCCCGGTTATAAGTGGAAGGTAGCGCTTTTACCAGAACTAAAAGCTGTGTTAAGTTTCCGATTACTACAGAAGCTTTTCCCCTTATCAACTCCAGAACATCGGGATTCTTTTTCTGAGGCATTATACTGCTTCCTGTACAGAAACTTTCATCTATATCTACAAGGGAAAATTCCTGAGTGCTGTAAATAATAAGATCTTCGCAGAACTGGCTTAGATGGAGCATTGTAATGGAACAAGAGTATATAAAATCAATAATAAAATCCCTGCTACCCACATCATCCATACTGTTAGAACTCACATCCTTAAACTTAAGTATCTCCTTCAAAAAATTACGGTCTATGTTATAGCTGCTTCCAGTACACGCAGCAGAGCCAAGTGGAAGATAGTCACAGTTCTCAAAGCATTCAAAAAATCTTAATATATCTCTTTTAAATTTTTCGAAATAAGATAAAAGATAATGAGACCATATAACAGGTTGAGCTTTCTGAAGATGCGTAAAGGCAGGAATTATGGTGTCAAAGTACTTCTCAGCCACTCCAATGATGCTCTTTTCCAAAAATAAAATTTTTTTCAGTATATCTATCGTTGCATCTTTTATGTACAGCTTTTCATCCAGAACAATCTGGTCATTCCTGCTCCTTCCAGTATGAATTTTACCTGCTACATTTCCTACTTTTTTTTCAAGTTCGGTCTCAACAAGGCTGTGAATATCCTCATACCCACTGGTTTCTATAGCTCTTTGCTCTATTTCTTCTTTAATCTCTTTTAAACCTTTCAATATGCTTTCAAGTTCGACTTTTTCTACTATACCGATTTTTGAAAGGCCCATAACATGAGCTATTGTTCCCATAATGTCATAAAGATAAAGAGAAATGTCTATATTTATTGAGGACGTAAATTTTTCTACTTTGCTATCAGTTTTTTTAGCTATCCTTCCTTCCCATATTTTTTTCATCTTATTTTATTCCTTTTCTCTTAATCCATACGTTAACTTTTCCTCATTCAAGACCAGCTGCTCTCTTACCTTTCCTCTAGCATTCTTCCCTTTCTGGCCAATATCTCATAAGGGAAACCCCAGATTCTGATAAAACTTTCAGAATATCTTGGGTCAAAAATATCCTGCTTGTCATAAGTTGCAAGTTTTAGATCATAAAGTGAATAACAAGACTCTCGCCCTATTACAGAAAAAGCCTTGTACTCAAGCTTTACCTTAACCTTACCTGTTACATACTCCTGGCTTTTCTCAATAAAAGAAGATATACAACTTCTAAGCGGAGTAAACCACAGACCATAATAAGTAAGCTCGGCAAGCTTTTCCTCAACCAGATATTTATAGTGTAAAAGTTCCCTGTCCATAACCATTGACTCAAGCTGTCTGTGCGCCTCTATTAAGACTACAGCTGCAGGTGCTTCATATATTTCCCTTGATTTTATGCCAATAAGCCTGTTTTCAACCATGTCTATTCTTCCTATTCCAAAAGAACCTGCAATCTGGTTAAGTCTTTTTATTAGTTCGACCCCTGCTAGTTTTTCTCCATTTATAGCTACAGGGACCCCCTTTTCAAACTCTATTTCGAGTATCAGGGTCTCATTTTTTTCCCTCCTGATACTGGTCCAGGTATATATTTCTTCAGGAGGTTCTTCCCAGGGATCTTCCAGGACCCCACACTCTATACTTCTTCCCCATAGGTTCTCATCTATGCTGTAGGGACTTTTCTTAGAAACTTTCACCGGGATTTTATGTTCCCTGGCATACTCTATTTCTTCTTCTCTGGATAGTTTCCATTCTCTTAAAGGAGCTATTATTCTTAAGTCAGGGTTTAAGCTCCTTATTCCTACGTCAAACCTTACCTGGTCATTTCCCTTAGCCGTGCATCCGTGTGCTACAGCTTTCGCCTCCTCTTTCCGAGCAACTTCAACTAGTTTTTCAACTATTAAAGGTCTTGCAAGAGCTGTAGCAAGTGGATAGCTTTTCTCATATTTGAGATTTGCCTTTATGGAGGGAAAAATGTAATTATATACGAAATCCTCTCTGGCATCTATTATCATAGCCTTCGAAGCACCTGCAGCTATTGCTCTTTCATAAGCTTCGTCAAGGCTATCAGGTTGTCCACAATCTACAAGGACTGCTACAACATCCATGTTATAGTTTTGCTTAATCCAGCTAATGGAAACTGAAGTATCAAGTCCACCTGAGTAAGCCAAAACTACCTTTTCTTTTGGAGCATTTACTATAGCACTCATTATTACACTACCTTTCTCTAAAATAAATTATCTAAAGAGAATAGCAAAAGCTAAAGTAATAGAAATTATCAATGATAATATTCACCCACGCTAAACCCTATCTCTATCTTAAAAATCACAAATGTAAAATAGCTTAAACAGCAAGTTTGCAAGCAGTTGTTACCTTTAGCTTGTGTTCACACTTTGTCTTTAAAGATTTTGGATAAACTCAAGCAATTTTTGTGCATTACCCTCATTGTCAATCACACAAATTATAGTATCATCACCTGCTACGGTTCCTAAAACTTCCACAAAATTCATCCCATCTATTACTGCTGCCACGCCCTGAGCCTCACCAGGATAGGTTTTAACCACTATTATGTTATTTGCTCTGCTTACCGAGAGAACACTCTCTCTGAATTTTAGTCTCAATTTCTCCTCATCAAAAACTGGTCCAAAAGCATATTTACTGCCCTCAACAGCATAGTATTCTTCTCCTCTGTAATTTCTCACCTTAACCAGTCTTAGATCCCTTAAATCCCTGGAAATAGTAGACTGAGTAACACTAAATCCTTTTTCCTCTAATTTTTTAACAAGCTCTTCCTGAGAGCTTACTTTATCGCTTCTTATTATTTCCTTTATGGCTTTGAGTCTTTCTCTTCTATTTGCGCTATTCATTACATCTTCATTAAAGTACCTATCATTCATATTGCAATATCTATTAAAGAGTGTAAAGATACACAAAAAGTGCTTTCTGAGCATGCAGGCGATTTTCAGCCTGTTGCCACACTATAGATTTTTCACTGTCAAGAACATCAGATGTTATTTCCTCTTCCCGATGGGCAGGTAGACAGTGCATGACTTTCACATTTTCTCTTGCATAAGAAAGAAGCCAATCATTTACCTGAAATTTTCTAAGCTCAGAAATCTTCTCTTCCATTCTTTTTTCTCCCATACTTATCCAGACATCAGTATATACAACATCTGCGTCTCTAACTGCTTCTACAGGATCAGAGTATATCTTTATATTGCTACCAGTTTTTTTCGAAAGCTCAAGAACATAATCCAAAACCTCCTTAATTGGTCTGTACTTCTCAGGGCAACCCACACTTATATCCAGACCTAACTTTGAAAACCCAATAAGTAAACTATTTAACACATTATTACAGTCACCTACATAAGTAAACTTAATGTCCTTTCTTAATAACCCCAGCTCATAAAGGGTAAAAAGATCTGAAAGAGCCTGACATGGATGATAAAGATCAGTAAGCCCGTTTATTACCGGTATGGTGCTATTTCTGGCAAGTAGCTCTACCCTTTCCTGTTCAAATGTTCTGATAACTACACCATCCAGGTATCTTGAAAACACCCTGGCGGTATCCTCCATAGTTTCGCCTCTTTTAAGCTGTAAGCTTTCAGCATCTAGGTAAATACAATTTCCCCCTAACTGATAAATCCCGGTTTCAAATGAAAGTCTTGTCCTGGTTGAGGGTTTTTCAAACAAAAGAGCAATGCTTTTACCCTGGAGTAGATTTCTATACATTCTTCTACTTTTCTTAATCTTAGTTGCAAGTTCAATTAGGTTTTCAATTTCTTTTTTCGAGTAGTCCTTTAGGGTCAAGAAATGTCTCAAATTTTGGCCTACCCTAGTTTTCATTTCCATCTTTAAATCCTTTGCTTACTTGCTTTGTTACTTTATTACTCAAAATTTATGCCTGAAACTCTAAAAATCTTTTAAACTCCTATCCAGCCACTCAATGAGCATATCTATGCTTTTTCTGGATACTACAAGAGGAGGAAGAAACCTTAGAGTATAGGGTGAGACTTTATTTAAAACGAAATGGTCCCTAAGAGCTTTTTCTACGAGCTCACCAGCAACAGGCTTATAAAGTTCCATCCCAATCATAAGACCCATTCCTCTTACTTCCTTCACAAGGTTACTATACTTCTTGCCTAACCTCTTCAGCATTTCCATGAAGTAGTCACCAAGGACCCTTGCCCTTTCAGAAAGATTGTTTTTCACAAGATATTCTACCACAGCACACCCGGCAGCACACGAAGCTGCATTTCCCCCAAAAGTTGAACCATGACTTCCCGGGCTAAATACAGAGCTTATGCTAGCTTTTGATACGATAGCTCCTATTGGCATACCTCCACCAAGACTCTTGGCCAGGACAAGTATGTCAGGATAGATATCATAATGCTGGTAGGCAAAAATCTTACCGGTCCTCCCAAACCCAGTTTGAATTTCATCCAGAATCAAGAGAATATCATTCCTTGAACAAATTTCCCTCAGTTCTCTGAGGAATTCTATTTCAGAAACATTAATCCCCCCCTCTCCCTGAATAGGCTCAATTAAAACTGCACATGTATTTTCATTCATATTTTGTTTTACAGAATCTATATCATTTAGATTAGCATATCTAAAACCTTCAACCAGAGGTTGAAAGACCTTTTGTTTTTCAGGTTGTGCAGTAGCTGATAAAGCGCCGTAGGTTCTTCCATGAAAGGATTTAAAAAAACTAATAATCTCATATCTTGAAGAATTATATTTCTCTACAGAGTACTTCCGGGCTAATTTAATGGCACCCTCTATTGCTTCAGTCCCACTGTTAGCAAAAAATACTTTTTCCCCAAAACCAGTCAACTCACATAGCTTTCTTGCCAGCTCAACCTGGGGCTGGTTATAGTAAACATTAGAAGGCTGAATTATTTTCTGAATTTGCTTTTTCAATCTCTTAACCACATAGGGATTGCTGTG
>JACIXO010000420.1 GCA_014360385.1 Actinomycetota bacterium
TAGACGAGGTTTATGATTATTTATATGGCCAGACACAAAAGGCATTAGAAGCAGGAGTGGATGAAAGGAACATAATTGTGGATCCTGGAATAGGGTTTGGTAAAACACTTGAACACAACCTTACTATATTAGAAAAGCTTTCAGATTTTAAATCCCTTGGATATCCTATTCTTATAGGGACTTCACGGAAGTCTTTTATTGGAAAGCTGCTTGACCTTCCTCCAGAAGAGAGACTTGAGGGAAGTCTGGCTTCAGCTGTTTTATCTGTTGTAAATGGGGCTGATATTCTTAGGGTTCATGATGTAAAAGAGACTCTTCGTGCAGTTAAAGTTGCAAGGAGTATTCTAAAAGGGTGAGAATTAATAATAAAAATAATAAATAGAAAGGTATCCGTAGTAGTAAATGCTATATAAGATAATAGTAAAGGATTTAGTGTTATATGGATATCACGGGGTTCTTGATGAGGAAAGAAAAAGCGGGCAGGATTTTCTTTTCAATATTGATATTGATATCGATACAGAGAATGAAAGCCTTGCGAGCAATGACAGCCTCGAAAGAACTCTTAATTATTCTGATGTAATAACACTTGTAAAAAAAATCAACAGTCTTAATAAATTTAGACTCCTTGAGACCTTTTCAGAAGTTTTAGCAAACAGGATCCTTGCCATGTCGCCAATTGTGGATAGAGTAAGGGTAAGGATAGAAAAACCCTCCCCTCCTATAAAAGAAGATTTAAAATCTGTAGGAGTCGAGTTTGAGGTTAAAAAAAAGAGGCAAAGAAACTCAAAAAAAGACCCTGCTGGAGAGAATTTTAGTGAAAATCTAGTTTACCTTTCTCTTGGCTCTAATTTAGGAGATAGAGAAAAGAACTTAAGGGATGCGGTTAGGTTGCTTGAGAGACACTATGCTCTCAGTATGGTGGCTATCTCATCCATCTATGAAACAGAGCCAATGTATATGCAAGACCAGAACTTTTTCTATAACATTGTTCTTTCTGTATATGTGGGCAAAAAAGTAACCCCCTTTGAATTTCTGGGTTTTCTAAAGTGGATTGAATTTCAAATGGGAAGAAAAAAAGTGAGCGAAAGATATGGTCCAAGAATTATAGACATAGATATACTGTACTATGGGGATCTCTCCATAGATACTGATTTCTTAACTATTCCTCACCCTGGAATAAAAGAGAGAAATTTTGTGCTAACTCCTTTAAGTGAGATTTGCCCCTCTTTTACTATTGAGGGAGAGAACATAAAGGAATTTATAAAAAGA
>JACIXO010000421.1 GCA_014360385.1 Actinomycetota bacterium
CTTCTGTGTAGTGGAGAATTGGTTTGTCTAAAAGATCAAAAGTCTTCTTCAGATCATCTTTTGTAGCCAGGATAACTCTCTTCTCCACTTCAACAGGGGCCCCTTCTGTAATGTAGGAAGCTAGATCCTTAAATTCATTCTTTGGTCTTTGGCTTTTAATAGTATAAACGCCTCCTATAATGGGTGTTAAGAATAGCAATGCTAGTATTGGAGCCACTTTCTTTGCGGTATCGGCATAAAAGGGTAATCCGGCAATACTCACTACCGTCTTTTTTGCTCCTTTTTCCACAACCGTTTTTTGCGTGCTTCCATTCTCGTTGGTGAAGTAGTAAAGACCGGAGCTTGAATCTTTAACTAAAGACGAGCTGTGTTCAAAACTTTCAGTTACCTCTCTCCCATAAACGTTTCCTTCAACATCAACCCTCGTAACAAACGTTATCTTTTGGTTCATTCTCTTCAAGCCAAGCTGCTCTATTATCTCATTAGTTCTGTTTGCGAGTTTTGTTAAATTAAGCTCATACTGTACAGCAAATTTGCCGTCCTTCAGCTCTCCCGATTTTTCAAAGAGCTTTTCCTCCCATAAGATAACCTCTTCACTGCCCTTATTTACGGTATATTGAACTATCCCCTGAGTCACATAGGTTCCTTTTATTGAAGTCATTGGGGTAAAATGATAGTCATATGTGAGTATAAAGCTTTTCACAAGGGGAATAGGATATTCCTCTCTTCTTATTGTTTCTCCATAAAGCGTGTTGTTATTTAACAAAGCCACATGAATAAGCTCCCCTTCTTGAGTGTATTTGCCAACCTTCTGCTGCGTAGTTACGACAGAGTTAACCCCCATTAGCTTTATTGAATAAAACCCAAAAAACAAGAAGAGAACAAGCGACACCGCGAGAACTTCTCTTCTAGTTACCAATTTTTTCAGTTTATCAATACTTCCACTCATCTAAGTCTCCTCCATACACATAATATCTAACCTCTTCTGCCAGAATTTTCTTCGCTTTCAGTCTGATTACCGCTGACTTCTGCAGTGTTGCTATTCCCAGTATCGTTATCTTCGCACTCCATGGTATATACAACAAGACTGTTGCTCACTGTTCCATACTCCACTATCTTTGCACCCTCGTTAAGATCGTATGAACCACAAGAGGTAAACTCCCATTTTCCATCCTTTCCGGTTTCTACCCATCTTGTAGAAATTGTTATGTTCATGTGGGCACTTTCTCCTGGATCTAATTCAACATTCCATTCCAATTGAT
>JACIXO010000422.1 GCA_014360385.1 Actinomycetota bacterium
AAATCCTCCCCTTTGTAACAATAGGTTTACCAAATTCTATTGGTTCTTCTAGAAATTTTACTTTTTGTTCTATCTTGCTATTCTTCTTCACCCTATACCTCCATAATTTGATTTATATTTACAAGGACATTGACCATAAACTAGGCGGAATCGCATCAAAATCTGCCCAATACAATTTACCATCTGTTCCCAGAGCACCTTTCCAAACTAAAGGTTTAAAACCATCATCTTCCAAAACTCCAATATACTCTTTTTTACCTGTTTTAATATTATAGGAAGAAACATAACTTCCTCTAAATTCTTTTGGACCAAAATACACCAATTGTACAAAATAAATCGTCTCATCCTTCAAGATTAATCCTACAGGTGCTCCCTTTGTGAACGCAAAGTCAAGACTGGTATCCTTTCCTAACTCTTCCATACCTAATCCGAGGTCTTCCACTTCTATTCTACCTTCAGTTGGTCTAAACCTTATTAAATTATTGTAAGAATACATTCCAGCATATATCCAACCATCAGATGCAGCTATACTATGGGCCATCCAGTTCCTCATACCGTCAGTGTAATGTGGATGTGGAAGCTTAATATTGAGAAAGTCCAATTTCATTTCCATAGGATCTAAACATATAACCCTTCCATAATAATCTGTAAAATAAATTTTTCCATCCAGGTATTTTATGAGTGACAAAATGTAATGTTCGGAAACTCTTCCAAAATCTATCACGTCTCTCCCCTTCATATTCCATGAATATAAATGAGATTTAGGAAAAGTTGCAGCAAAAAACCTTTCCCTATCTTCGTCTAAAATCATCACCGATACCCCTTCATTAGGGGTTATTATTCCAAAATCTACAATATCATTAGCTACTGGATCATATCTATAAAAGTGTGCTCCTCTAAAACACCTTTTAGCATCCATAAACATAGCCCAGGGATCCCACATTTTATCCATAAGGGGTGGAGTTGTACAGTGAGTGGCACCATATATAATGCCAGACTTTGTTGAGCATAATGATAGATGTATCTTTCCCTGAGGGGCATGCGTATCACCATATTTTTCACCTGCTACATCTCCAATATTGGCAACTGTTCTTAATTCACAGGTCTTGGTATTAAATTGAACTAATTCTGCTATTCCCCCAGCAGTATGCTCCATACACGCACCCACATAGATAAACCCATCAGGACTTGCTGTAATATCCCAGCATGTGTCATGGTTTGGACAATTTTCCATAAGAAATCTTTCTATAAAAGCCATTTAT
>JACIXO010000423.1 GCA_014360385.1 Actinomycetota bacterium
CTATGAAGAAAACCCATACTTTCAGCTTTACAGAAGAATACTTGTTGAATCCAATCCAAATTTCAGAGATAAGATTATAACCAATCTTCTAATTAATGGAGCTATCCTAAACCAGAAAAAAAGAAAAATGCAAACTGATAATGGAATTGAGGTCCCTGCAACCATCTTAATAAGCCCCACAATGCGTTGCAATCTTTCATGTGTTGGTTGTTATGCCTCAAGTTACACGAAAAGCGATGATCTCGAACTTGAAGTAATTGACAGAATAATCCAGGAGGGAAAAGAGCTAGGAATAGCTTTTTTCACCATACTTGGAGGAGAACCTTTTTTAAGAGATGATATGTTTTCTATATATGAAAAACACAGCGATGTTTTCTTTCATGTATATACAAACGGAACACTACTTAATAGACAAAGAGTGGAAAAGCTAGCAAACCTTGGAAATGTGATGCCAGAGATAAGCATTGAAGGATTCGAACATGAGACAAACGAAAGAAGAGGAAAAAACATATATAAGAAGGCACAAAAGGCTATGGATCTTCTAAAAGAATATAGAATTCCCTTTGGCTACTCGGTCACTGTAACAAGAAAAAACATAGAAACTATTACAAGCGATAGGTTTGTTGATATGATGATTGAAAAGGGTGCTATTATCGGATGGTACTTTCTATATATGCCAATCGGGAAAAACCCGGACATATCACTTATGCCAACTCCCCAGCAGAGGCTTTATCTTAAACAAAGAAGAAGTTACATAAGAGAAAATAAACCTCTTTTTATAATTGATTTCTGGAATGATGCCCCTTATGTAGGAGGATGTATCGCAGCAAGAAGATACCTTCATATAAATCATAAAGGGGATGTTGAACCATGTATTTTTACCCACTTTGCCGAGGTAAATATAAAAAATTGTTCGCTTAAAGATGCACTTAGCTGTAAGCTTTTTGAAGAAATAAGAAAAAGACAGCCATTTTCTTCTAATCTTTATCTTCCTTGCATGTTAATAGACCATCCTGAAGTTTCAAGATGGCTCCATGAAAACCTTAAGATATATCCTACTCACGAGGGAGCAGAATGTCTTTTTTCCAGTCTTGCTAAGGATTTGGATGAATATTCTAGAAAAGTAGAAGAGATATATGCAAAGGTCTGGGAGGAGGAAAAAGAATATTTCTGTAAAAAAGACAAGGTAAAGGAATCAACGTAAACACTTATAGCAAATATAGCAACGCTAACTATAGCAACACTTAATAAACCTAGAAAG
>JACIXO010000424.1 GCA_014360385.1 Actinomycetota bacterium
ATGTCACATGCAACAAGCGGTTTGCTTCTTCCTTGAACTATTGAAGCTATTCCGTCAACATAATCCTCTTGTAGTCCAGGAACATGATGTAATCCCAATAAAATTATCCCATCCACCTTCACATCATTGTACACTATTTCAGTAACTTTGACTATCATGTCCGCTGTAACTGAGCCAGTTAAATCTATTGGATTAGAAATGGAAGCAAATTTTGGTATCTCTCCTCTATCCCTCATTTTTTCAAGCATTTTTAATCCTTCTTCAGAAATGGGTTCAACCTTTAATCCTCTAAGCTCACATTCGTCTGCAACCATTATGCCAGGCCCACCTGCATCTGTTATAATACAAATGTTTCTTCCCTTTGCTGGAGGCTGCATTGAAAAAGCCTTTCCAATATTAAAGAACTCGTGCATGTTCTGGGCTCTTACTATACCACTTTTAAAAAATGCTGCATTATAGACTTCATCAGAACCGGCAACAGAAGCTGTATGTGAGAGGGCTGCCTTTGCTCCTGCTTTTGTCTTGCCAGATTTTAGTGCAACTATAGGCTTTATCCGAGTAACCTCACCTGCTACCTCAATAAACTTTTTTCCGTCTCTTATAGACTCAAGATACATTAGAATAACTTTTGTCTTATTATCGTTTAAAAAGTAATGTAATAGGTCTGATTCATCCAAATCCACTCTATTTCCAAAACTTACAAATTTACTTATACCCAACTGTCTACCTGCCAAATAGTCTAGTGCGGCAACACCGAATGCCCCACTCTGGGTGAGGACAGCAATCTTTCCCTCCTTAGGACGAGGTGTTGCAATCACCTCTTCTCCTGTAATAAGAGTCTTTGTTACGGGTAGAAAGAGTGTGTCAACACCCGTAGATGGGTCATATACTCCGAGACAGTTTGGTCCAAGAATCCTTATGCCACCTTCGCAGGCTATACGTTTAACCTCGTTTTCAAGCTCAAAATTCCCTGCTTCACTAAATCCACTTGAAATTATAATTGCAGCCTTCGCCTTCTTTTCTTTTGCATCTTTCATTACATCTGGAACAGTTGGTGCTGGTACAACAATTACAACCAAATCAACTTCGTCTACAGGAAGTTTGCTAACTGATGGATAACATTTGTATCCTAAAATCGTTTCCTCATGAGGGTTGATTGGATATATTTCGCCTTTAAAGAGACCTATGCGCCTGTTTTCTACAAAATTTTTAAAAATTACATGCCCCGCCTTATCGACTTTTTTAGAAGCACCTAC
>JACIXO010000425.1 GCA_014360385.1 Actinomycetota bacterium
TCACCAGTGACGAGACAGACCATCGTCTTAGTCCCTTTTTTCTCCATGGTGATGCTCAAGTGGTGTATATTTTAGAATGTATTATACTATAACATAGTATAAGCCTGAAATACTCAATTTTGAACTGATACTAATTTAATGCCATAGACTTTAGGCAGATCCCCCGAGAGTTGCTTGGCAAGGTTAGAATATTAGGCCTGATTAACCTTTGGTGGCCAGAAAGTCCCAACAATAATCCATGTCCCATATTGCAAAACTGTCCCCACAAAAAAATACGTGTCTCTGTCAGAGGCGCATATCTGGCTATGAAATTTTTCTTTTACTTTTTTCAATGCTTCGCTTTTCCCATATCTATCACACATTCTTCTATAAAGCTCCATAACCTCCCAGTCTTCAATCATCATGTTATGACCCCTGCAATCATCTTCTTCACAGTAAAACCTGTATTTAAACTGATACGGAATTTTCTCTAAAGGTTTATTCTCTTCAAACAGCGATAGTTGATTTAGAGCCTGAAGTTGTTTCTCTGACCATTCTTTGTTCACTTCTTCCCAGTAAAAATCATCAACCTTTGAAGGCTTTATAACAGCCAAAGATATGGCCTTTTGCGATTGCTTTAGTAACCAGCACATTGTTTTAATCCCCTGAGCTAATACATACTTCTTACGGTCAGCCCAAGCATTTTTAGTAGATAAAGGTTCTCCAATAATTTTTATATCACTCTCAGGTTTAAAACTTTCAGGTCTAGGGTCTTTTTTGTGCTTTGTAACATCAACCTCTATCCACTGATATTTTTTATACCACTGTGAGTAATCTCTATATCTATAATTTATGGGATATAATCTTACCCAAGAACCATCTTCTTTTACTCCAGCAGTACATACAATTTCTCTATATCTTTTCGATGGTGTTGGATATGTTTTAACAGTTACCAGGAGTCTTAGCTTAACACTTTCCACTTATTGTATCCCTTATTGTAGTCGATAATAGGTAGTCCAGTAAGTTTCTGTAATTCTTGTGCAAGTCTCAGTCTATGACAGTCTGTAGGATTTTCTTCAAGACACATTAAAACAGTAGGCTCAGAGGTAATTTTCTCTATAGCTTTTTGGACTGCTCCTTTTTTGTTCTGCAGACTATTAATATAATACCTCCACAGTTTCTCTTTTACATAAGATTTTCTAATTTCATCTTCAATACCTAATTCAGTAATATTCTCATAGTTTATTCCAAATTCTGGTAGGTAT
>JACIXO010000426.1 GCA_014360385.1 Actinomycetota bacterium
TGGAGATACTTGAAGAAAATGCGGATATTGTAATTGGTACAAGATCGGCTCTCTTTACCCCCATAACTAATCTTGGAATAATAATTTTAGATGAAGAACACGACCAGTCTTATAAAGAAAGTTCCATGGTTAGATACAATACACAGGACGTTGCACTTAGGTTTGGAAAAATACTGAAAGTCCCTGTAGTTCTTGGAAGTGCAACTCCGTCAGTAGTTAACAGATATAAAGCCGAGAACAGGGATGATTTTACTTTGCTCACCGTGCCTGTAAAAGCGTGTGGAAGTAGCCTGGTTCATAAAGAGGTGGTGGATTTAAAATCGATAGACAGATTCAGGGATGATCCAATTGTTACCCGCAGGTTATTCAGAGCTATCAATGAGGAGATTAGAAATAATAACAGGGTAATTATATTTGTAAACAGGAGAGGGTATAGCAATTTTGTTGTTTGTAGAGATTGTGGCTATGTTCCCAGATGTAAGAATTGTAACCTTTCCTATAATTTTCACCGTGATGGCTTAAAGCTAGTCTGTCATCATTGTAACAAGGAAGAGGATTTCACAGGCAAGTGCTTTAAATGCGGAAGTAGTAATGTTTTGTTACAGGGAACTGGCATACAGAGAGTTGAATCAAGGCTTAAGATGTATTTCAAGAATATTCCGGTTTTAAGAATGGATTCGGATGTGACGGTAAAGAAAAAGTCACATGAAGAAATTCTTAAGAAATTCATATCTCTTCGCCCTTCTATATTAGTAGGGACTCAGATGATAGCCAAGGGGTTAGATATTGAGGATGTAACACTGGTAGGGATCATTAATTGTGACAGCATGCTGGCACTTCCGGATTTTCATATGAACGAGAGAGTTTATCAGCTAATTTCCCAAGTTTCTGGAAGAACAGGTAGAAGAAATAAAGAAGGAAGGGTTATAGTCCAGACCTTCAATCCTGACAGTGAAGTGATAAAAAATTTCATGGATGGGGATTATAAGAAGTTTTATGAACTTGAACTTAAGAACAGAAGTGAACTTCTATATCCTCCTTTTTCAAATCTGGTAAATATAGTTATCTCAGGCAGGGATGAAGAAAAGGTAAAAAAAGATGCCATGATTATTCATCTGAAGCTTGGAAATCTGGTAGATTCCGAAGATGTAATCCTTGGACCTGCGCCCTGTCCTTTTCCTAAAATAAATTTATTTTATAGATGGCATATTCTTATAAAAACTATGAAAATTGG
>JACIXO010000427.1 GCA_014360385.1 Actinomycetota bacterium
TGCCCTTTCCCACTCCTAAGTCCTGCCCCAAAAGCATCAGTGGAATGTAATTTTCAAAATCCTTGTATCTCCCATAAAATTCAGCCCTTCCTACAAAGCCTCCTAGTCTCATCGTAGTTTTTTGTCTCGTTGAATACCTCTCCCAATCATACCAGTTTATGCTCCTAAGTGATGTTGAAACATTTTTGGACTGCTCTATAAACTCCTTAATATTAAAATTTTTTAAACCATTAGCTTTAAGGTCTAAACTGCAGTAAAGCATAGCCAAAAGTGAAATTCTTCTCAAAATATTCGTAATAAAAATTTTAAAATCTATATAATCAATATATTTACCATTGAACTTTATTCTGGTTGGAGTAACAAAATCTACAAGCAATTTACAAGTTGGGTTTGTTTCATCAGTCACAGACCTTACTCCAGATGAAGAATTCCAAAACTTTTGGAATAAGCTTTCAACATTATTTCTATAAATTCCATCCAAGTATACCTTTGAATCCCCACTCCTAAAAACAGCAATATTATCTGCTATTACTTCTTCTAATTCATATGTGCACTTCTGTTTACCCAATCCCCTCTTACCAAGCTCAACAAAAGTGTATACAAAGTAAGGAATAAATTTACCAGCCTCACCTACTATAATAAGATCAAACTCGAATTTGCTACCTTCAGAGTAAAATTTTTTCCTACCATTACTGTCAAATGGAATTCTTATAGCAAATGGATGGGGTAAGTGTTCTCTTGCTATGTATTGAGTTTTCTCTTTAATCACTGAAGGAGTAGTAAAAATATTGGCATAAGCACATGATGTGGCCAAAAAGCAATCTTTGCAGTCAGCTCGCTTATTTATACAGGATAGTTTTCTAAAAATATGTCCAAAGCCTCCCCTTATTACAGATCCCTTAAACTCAGGAAGAAAGCCACTTGTCCTGAATCTTATCAAGAATTGTAACTTGAAAAAATAGACCTTTTTAATGAGCTGAGAAATTCCTACATTATTGTATTGCATGACTTAACTCCAGTTTTACCAGGTCTAACTTTTTTTAGAAAATATAATTTGGGATAAGTATTGCATGACTTAACTCCATTTTTACTCTATATAAAATTTGAATGGATGTTATTCTAACATGTTTACTTTGCCAGCTTACTTGTCAGTGTAAAGTTAACCTTTTGAATATTATAAAAATAAAAATACTCTTAACTACATAATACTACAATACTATAAAGG
>JACIXO010000428.1 GCA_014360385.1 Actinomycetota bacterium
ATATAATATAGCTTTCAAGCTTGTGACCATTCTCGGGAGTCTTATACTTCCTGTAACTTTGTATTTTTTTGGTAAGCTTTTAAGATTTGAGTATCCCTACCCCGAATTTGCTTCTATCGGAGCCATGGCTTTTCTTTATATGGATAGCTACAAAATCTATGGCGGAAACTTTCTTGGAACCTTTGCAGGTGAATTCAGCTATTCTATAAGCTTTGGATTAATATTTTTATTTCTGGCAACCCTTTACAGAGGGATCGAAAGAGAAAAATTTGACTGGCTTTTTACAATTAACTGTATCCTTCTTATGTGTATTGTGCTTTCCCATCTTATTACAGTTATTGCATTACTTCTTATAGTACCAGGCTTATTCCTGATGAAACCAAAATTAAAATGTGCAGGCTACATAATTGCTGTCTTTGCTGTAGGCTTTTTACTGTCTTCGTTCTGGTGTGTACCATTTTTAGCTTTTATAAAATGGACACCGACAATGAAGTGGACCAATATAAAAAATTTCAGAGAACTTTTACCAGTTGAAATTATTCCTGCACTTTTTGTGGGTGTAGTTGGAGCATTTTTTTCGGTGCTAAAGAAGGACAAAAAAATAACTCCAATATTATGGACAATTATAGTGTTTGTATCTTTTTTCTTCACATGGAGAGGTGGAAGACTTTATAATGCAAGGTTTCTTCCTTTCATTTTTATTTTCATATACCTTCTTGCTTCCTACGGAGCATTTCAGATTTACTGGATATTCCTAACAGGCATCCCGCGAAATTACCTTCACCAGACCGATGTTCTCGAAAATAAAAAAAATTTCAAAAACAATAATCTCAAAAATACTTTGAAATTCAAGTTTTTCAGGCTTGGAGTTTCCAGAGCTTCCCTTAACAAACTAAAAGGAAGAATTGCAAAGCTTTTAATCTTTGGGTTTGTGCCAATTGTTGCATTTCTTACAAGCGGAGGAATTCTTTTAGCAAACCCGCTTGCTCCAGCATGGGCACGTCACAACTACACTGGCTTTGAATCTAAACCCGACTGGGAACTTTATAATGACCTTATGAATTATCTTGATAGCCTTCCCTATGGGCGTGTAATGTTTGAGTTTGATAAAGAACTAATTCAGAAGTTTGGAACTCCAAGATCATTTGAGCTCATCCCCTACTGGACGAAGCAGGCAGGCATGGAAGGGCTTCTTGTCGAAAGTTCACTCACA
>JACIXO010000429.1 GCA_014360385.1 Actinomycetota bacterium
TCAATGTTATTAGAAGCCAGTTTAATATGGCGTCTGCTTATGCATTTATGGCAATTTCTCTTATTTATATTCCCTGTATTGCTACTATTGCAGTTATAAAGAGTGAAACTAACTGGAGATGGGCAATTATAGCAGTGGGTTACACACTTTTACTTGGCTGGGTAGTAGCCACGATTATTTTTCAGATTGCAAAAATTTTGATTTAATCGGGGCTTCTGTGTTAAACTCTGAGTTTAAGCTCTGATTACTGAATGGCTACAATTTTGCCTTCATAGATGGCTTTAGATGTGATGTAGATGTTTTGTAATATTTGATCATTGTTTTGGAGCTGGCTTAAGATGTTTAAACAAATAGGAAGAGAACTTAGAGAACATTCACCGTTTACTGCTATTGGGGCTCTTACTGGAATTGTTCTCATGCTTGCGCTATACAAAATTCCTTATAGCTTGTCTTACAAAATCTTCTACACTCTTCACCCTCTTCATGTATTGTTGAGTGCATTTGTTACAACTTCCATGTACCTACTTCATACCGAGGGAAGCAAAAAGAAAAAAATATTGGCGATATTGCTGATTGGGTACTTTGGCTCCGTGGGCATAGGCACCCTTAGCGATTCAGTGGTTCCATTCCTGGGAGAGACTCTCCTTAATCTTCCTAATAAAGGTATTCATCTTGGTTTTATCGAGGAGTGGTGGTTAGTAAATCCTTTAGCTTTATTAGGAATACTTATAGCCTATTTTAGGCCGACGACTAAATTTCCCCATGCTGGTCATGTATTAGTAAGTACCTGGGCCTCAACCTTTCATGTCATTATGGCTTTAGGAGGTTTTAGGGTGTGGTATGAATATTTGGTGCTTTTTGTATTCCTGTTTCTTGCAGTCTGGGTGCCATGTTGTACAAGCGATATTGTATTCCCACTTATGTTCGTTAAGTTAAGAGTTAAAGATACAAGGTCTTAATCCCCCCTCTTGATTTATGAACTTATGTTCATTATAATGCTATTGTGAACATAGGTTCATAAGCTTTGATGACCC
This sequence comes from Actinomycetota bacterium, assembly GCA_014360385.1. Classification (GTDB taxonomy): domain Bacteria; phylum Actinomycetota; class Humimicrobiia; order Humimicrobiales; family Humimicrobiaceae; genus JACIXO01. The sequence continues at coordinate 1,035 of JACIXO010000429.1, forward strand.
TGATTCTGATCCAAAAACCAGGGTCATAAAAAAATAATTTATAATTTATAATGGAGGTAGTTAATATGCCAAGGGGAGATGAAACTGGGCCAATGGGTCTTGGACCCATGACAGGAAGAGCAGCTGGCTATTGTGCTGGTTATCCTGTTCCAGGATTTATGAATCCATATAGAGG
>JACIXO010000043.1 GCA_014360385.1 Actinomycetota bacterium
TATGGTGCTTCAGGCAGACTGTGTACCTTTGTTCTTTTATGATCCTTCTAGGAAAGTGGTAGGTATAGCTCATGCGGGTTGGAGTGGCACTGCGAAAAGAATAGTTAAAAATGTAATAAAAGTAATGATCGAGCAATATTGCTGTCTGCCTGAAAATATATTAGTTGGTATTGGTCCCTCTATAGGACCATGCTGCTATGAAGTTGGGCTGGAAGTGGCTAAAAAGATAAGTCCTGTTCTCATAAAAGGTAGCAAGTATTTTGTTGATTTGTGGCAAGCCAATAAAGTACAACTACTTTCTTCTGGCGTGGCTGAGGAGAATATCGAGGTAGCAGAACTTTGCACAAGATGTAATAGCCACATATTCTTTTCTGCCAGGGCCGCGAATGGAAATAGGACAGGAAGATTTGGGGCAGGAATTATGATTAAGAGAAATTTATAGGCTTATTCCTAGATTCATTCCTAGTATTTTTTTAGTATATTATTCTTTTAGTCTTTTTTTAAAAACCGAGAATGCAAAAAGCAAAAGAAACGCCAGTACTGGGAGTGATAAGGTGTATTGGATAGTTTTTACTATGCCTAAGTGATCCGCAACCTTGCCGAGAAAAATTATAGCTATTCCTGCAGCTCCGCTACTTAAACCCATGACCAGTGAAGAGGCAAAACTCATATTGGTTGGCAGTATTTCCTGCGAAAGATTTATGCAGAGAGGAAGGGTGGATACAAGGAAAAATCCTGAAACAATGAAAAGGACTATTGAGCTAATTCCAGATACTTTGAAAATGAGATAAATTAGAGGTATTGAGATGGCTAATCCTATCTGAATTATGTAGACGACGTTTCTAAACTTGACTGAATAATATCCAGAGAAGAGTCCTCCTATGCCTCCCACAAGTCCAAACAGTAAAAGTACATAGCCAATGTTTGTAAGGTTGATATTAGCTTTGGTGAAGTAAATTGGCATAAAGGTTAGGAGTGCTATCCAGGTCAAATCTCGAGAAAAAGAGACAAACCAGATAAGAAAGAGAAGAGTGGCTTTTGCTTTTCCTATCTTTGATTGTCGGAAGGGAAGGTAGGTACTGCTGTTTACGGCCCTGGCATTGCTTTTATTGGTTCTAAAACTATCTTCAGAAGGCATAAGTCTTAGAAGAATAAAGGCCATAGCCACACCAGGTAGCATAGTTATGGGTGTAAACTTAAGGCCCAGTCTTTCTACCACAAATATTACAAATAGCGAACCCAGGGAGTAACCAAGATTTCCTCCGAAAGATATTATCGAGTTTCCAATTGTCCTCTTGTCACCTCCAAAGTGTCCTGCAATCGCAGCACTTGGAGGGTGAAAGGCTGCAATACTTAGGTTTCCCAAAAACAAGAAAACCAGTATTACATAATAATTTGGTAATATTCCTAATAAACTTATTAGTAGTGAGGAAAACAAAGGTCCTGAGACTAAATAATATTTAAATCCTCTTTTATCAGCAAGATAGCCAAAGAGTGGCTGTGTTAGACTGTTGGCTGTTTGATTAACTGAGGAAAGGATACTTATCATAAAAAGGGAGAGCCCAAATTTTGATGCTAATATTGGTATTAATCCTACAACAAAGCTTGCATAAAGGTCAGTTATGAGATGGCTAACTGCTGAGAGAAATATAGGAAACTTGTTAAATTTATTGGCAATCTTACTTGTACTTCCTATGTAATCTTCCATAATCTATCTTTTTTGTCTTTCAGCTAACTTTTTTGTTTTTTACCTTAAAACTTCACATTGCTTATCCATATACCAATCAGCAGAAAACTTTTTGTTTTTTACCTTAAAACTTTATTATAACTGGCTTATAGTAAGCTTATTATGGTTTGTTTAATAACTTCCAAGGCATAACTTATAGGTTTATGTTTATATTTTTTTATCAATATCTGGACATAATCTTAAAATAGAGATAAACCTAAAAAGTAGCCCAGAGCAAAGAGCCTAGTTACCTTAATCCTACTAAACACATAAACAGATAAGCGATGGTAAAATTCTACACTTTTAACCTTAGTTAGCAAATAGTTTTACTGGAATTGTTTGAATGCCAAAGGCTTTTCTCCCATTATTTTTTGCCATTCCCTAAAATAGTTTTGCCGAAAATGTGGAAATGCCAAAGGTGTCTCTTGTCGAGAAGCTGGCCTTGAGTAGTATATTCAGGTTTCATTTTTGGCTCTTATCTTATATAATTTTGACAAGTGGCTGTGCTATGGTGGGGAGCTAGCGGTGCCCTGTAACTCACAACCCGCTATAGTGAGGCCGAAAACCAGACCTGAGGTTTATAGTAGTGAGTAAAGCGCCTGTGTAAGTGGTGTTGATAGCTGGGTCTTATGGAGACAGAGGCTACAAACCCCGTCAGGTCCGAGAGGAAGCAGCGGTAAGTAGTTTTCTGGCTGTCATAAGGAAACCTGGCTGGAGCTGGCTACACAGGTGGCACTTGTTACTATAAATCGAAGTCTGGCGCACAGCCACGGCATTGACCTATATAAACTTAAACTATATAAAATAAACCCGGAACAACAGTCGATAAAAGTACATTCTCACAAGATGATATAAACTTAAACTATAAAAACCCTAAATGTAGAAATTTTAAATAAATGGGTTATATTTCTTTTTATAGAAAATGGAGACCTCAGAGTTTTGAGGAAATAATAGGTCAGGATTTTGTAGTACAGACTTTGAAAAATGCTATTTCCAGGAATAGGCTGTCCCACTCCTATATTTTCTGCGGACCAAAAGGAACAGGAAAGACATCCACTGCAAGGATACTTGCGAAAGCATTAAATTGTATAAAAGGTCCTACACCAGAGCCATGCAATAAGTGTGACAATTGTATTAGCATATCAAATGGGAGCAATGTTGACGTTGTTGAAATCGATGCTGCTTCTAACAGAGGCATAGATGAAATAAGAGATTTGAGAGAAAAAGTTAAGTATTTGCCCAGTGTTTTGAGGAAAAAAGTGTATATTATTGATGAGGTTCATATGTTGACACCTGAGGCATTTAATGCGCTTCTTAAAGTACTTGAGGAGCCACCAGAACATGTTCTATTTATAATGGCGACAACAGAACCGCACAAAGTCATACCCACTATTATGTCAAGATGTCAAAGATTTGATTTTTCTCCAATAAGAGTTGATGAGATCAAAAGAAGGTTAAGAGAGGTATCTGAAAAGGAAAATATATTCATAAGTGAGCCTGCGCTTAACATTATTTCTAAATATGCTGATGGGAGCCTAAGGGATGCTGATAGTATACTGGAAAAGCTAGCTTCCTATGGAGACAATGAAATAGACGTCCAGGATGTTACATCTCTGCTAGGAGTTGTTGATATTGAACTTTTGTTTGAATTCGGAAACATAATTATTGAAAAGAATCTTGAGCAGGGGTTTTTATTTATTGATAGATTATTAAAAAGTGCAATAAACTTAAGAGTTTTTGTTAGTGAATTTCTTGACCATCTTTACAATCTTTATGTTATTAGGAGTCTTGATAATCCATGGGAAGTGTTAGATGTGAGTCTGGATTATAAAGATAGATACCTTACACAGTCCCAACAGCTCTCAGACGACCATTTAAGATATCTTGTGGATTTGTTTTCTGATTTATATAAGCAAATAAGATGGGGGGAGGGATCCAGAATTGTTTTTAAGACTGCTATCATAAAAGCAATTGAGGCTCATTCTCCTCCAGGCCTTGGCGCAGAAAGAGTATTTGATGAGAGAATTAAAAAGCTGGAAGATGAGATTTCCTTTATTAGGAAAAAACTGGAAGAGGAGCAAGCTTTAGGTTACCCTGAGGGGTCTCGGGTTAATGGCAATTTAGAAGATAGAGCAAAGGAAGGATTAACAGGAGTGGGAAGAGAAAAGAAAGGGGCAGGCTATGGAATAAAGAAAGATAGTGTGGATAAACTTAAGGAAGGGAAGAGTCAAAAAGTAGCAAGCAAAAAAATAGTAGGTGAGGATAAAGGCGAAGAAATAATATACAGGAATTGGAAAGAAATATGTTTAAGGCTAAAGTCAGAGAAGATTCCTGTTCATGCAATGTTTATAGAATGTAAGTCTTGTAGAATAGATGGCGAGTTTTTATGTTTCTATCTTGATGAGAATAGGAAGTGGCATAGGGATCAACTAAGCAAAGAAAGTAGCATTAACTTAATTTCTAAAGTGATTAAAGAAGTAACCGGAAGAGACTATAAAATTAGATTTGAATTAGAAGATATTAGTAATCGTCGGGGTTTTAAAGCAAATACAAACCTTAAGGACTTGACAATCGAAGGCAATGAAGGGAAAGATTCTTTATCAGACACTAACTTATCAGATGCCAGTATGTCAGAAGATGATATATTGGATTATTTTGAGAGAAAATTTGAGATAAAGGAGTGAAGAAATTGAGCTTTAATTATTCACAGATGTTAAAGCAGGCAAAGATGGTTCAGAAGCAGCTTGAAGTAGTTAACCAGGAATTGAAAAACATGGAATTCGAGGCTTCTTCTGGTGGTGGAGCAGTAAGGGTCAAAGTGAATGGTCAGCAGGAGGTAAAGGATATAAAGATTAACAGAGAGATGATTGGGGAAGAAGATTTTGAGATGCTGGAAGACATGATTTTGGTTGCAATAAATGATGCATTGAATCAGTCCCGACAAGCTGCTAAAAATAAACTTGCTAGCTTAACTGGAGGGCTGAGCATTCCAGGGCTTTTTTGATTCTTCATTTTTGCTTTTTGTATTTATGGTCTTTATGGTTAGAACCAACTTGGTATTTAGATGAGTTAGTTATGACTGCTTACATTAAAAGTGTTGAGAAACTAATAAACGAGTTTAGAAAGTTACCAGGGATTGGTCCAAAATCTGCTCGCAGAATAGTATTTTACTTGCTTAAGCTAACCAGAGAGGAGATTCTTGAATTCTCAAAAGCCTTGGTAGAAATGAAGGATAAGGTAAGGTTTTGTTCAATTTGTTTTAACCTATCTGAAGGTGAGATGTGCAGTATATGTAGTGATGCCACCAGGGACAGAAAAAAAATATGTGTGGTTCAAAATGTAAGTGATGTAACAGTGATAGAGGCTACTGGAGAGTATAAGGGGCTCTATTATGTATTAGGTGGTCTTCTTTCACCTATTGAAGATATTGGGCCCGAGGAAATAAGAATACCAGGACTGGTAAAAAGAGTTGAGAGTGAAGGCATAGAGGAGGTCATACTTGCACTTAACCCTACTGTGGAAGGTGAGGGTACAGCCATGTATTTGAAGAAGGTTTTGCAGCCAACAGGCACCAGGATAACCAGACTTGCTAGTGGGCTTCCAGTGGGTGGGGATCTTGAATATGTGGATGAGCTAACTGTTGGAAAAGCTCTTTCGAACAGAAGGGAAATTTGACATTAAAAAAATGGTTTGGGTGTGATATAATTTATTAATTTTATTTTGGCTTTGACTCTAAACTGAAATTGCCTATGTGATATAGGCTGAAACTGTATATGTGATAAAGAATATGTGAATGATAAAGAATATGTTGCAGGGAAAATATATTTTATAGAAATTATTGGATATTTAGAGATTATTTTGAGATTTAGATATTTAGATTTTTTCAGGAGAATCGACTTTCTCTTTGTATTTTCTCTTTGTAAATACAGGAAGATATATTCTTAATCGTTAAACTTGAATTTTTATTATAGTGAGGTGTGTAAAGTATGGAAGATGTGTTGGAGATTAGATGGCATGGTCGGGGTGGCCAGGGGGCAGTTACTGCCTCAAAGCTTCTAGCTAGTGCTGCTTTGGAAGAAGGTTATTACATTCAGGCCTTTCCAGAATATGGGGCAGAGCGAATGGGAGCTCCTGTTCAATCATTTAACAGAATAAGTAAAGAACCAATCGAGCTACATTGCCAGGTGAGAGAACCAGAAATAGTCTTGGTTTTAGATGCAACACTGCTAAAGAGTATAGACGTATGTGAAGGCATTAAAGAAGGAGGAATATTAATAGTAAATACACCTAAAACACCTGACGAAATAAGGAAGCTTTTGAACTTTAACGGCAAAGAAATAAAAGTCTATACAGTTGATGCTACCAGGATATCAATAGAAACAATGGGGAGGGCTATGCCAAATACCCCGATGATTGGTGCTCTTGCGAGGGTTACTGATTTTCTCAAACTAGATTCCCTCTTGGCAAATGTTAAAAAGTCCTTAGCCAAAAGGTTTACTGAAGAAGTCGTAGAGGGTAATCTAAATGCTATTAAAAAGGCTTATGAGGAGGTAAAGGATTGAAGATAGAAGCCAAAGAAAAACCAAAGGTAAAAGAAAAACCTGGTTATAAGAGTATTCCCATTGGAGGAGTAATCCCCAAAGCTGGTAGTTCCAGGGAGTACAAAACTGGTGACTGGAGAGTAAGATATCCTGTCATAGATAAAGAAAAATGCATAAATTGTCTTTTTTGCTACATATATTGTCCTGAAAAGTGTGTTGTGGTTAAAGATGGCAAGGTTGAAAGAGTTGATTTAGATTATTGCAAGGGATGTGGGATTTGTGCAACTGAGTGTCCAAAGGATGCTATTGAGATGAAGCTTGAATAGTTTTTATTAGGTGTACTATATTTAGTGTATTTAGTATATTTAGTGTATGTAGCGCTTTTTAGGTAGCTGTTATTTAGTATATATTACTTATTTAAAACTTACTTATTTACTTATTTAAAATTATTTATCCTGACTACAGTTTTTTTAAGTTTGATTTGGAGTTTGCATGAAAGGAAGGATCTAATTTAAAAGAAAGGATCTGGTAATTATGAGCAAAAAACTTGGATTACTTGGAACCTCTGCAATAGCAACAGCCATGAGGCAGATAAATCCCGATGTAGTTGCTGCTTATCCAATAACTCCGCAAACGGCTATTGTAGAAGAGTTTTCACAATATGTTTTTGATGGGGATGTGGATACAGAGTTTCTAACAGTGGAAAGTGAGCACAGCGCCATGAGTGCCTGTATAGGTGCTGCTGCAGCAGGTGCAAGAGTTATGACTGCTACTTCTTCTGCAGGTCTTGCACTAATGTGGGAGATGCTGGGTATAGCTTCAGGTCTTAGACTTCCAGTTGTTATGACTAATGTTAACAGAGCTTTATCCGGTCCTATTAACATTCATTGTGATCATAGTGATTCTATGGGAGCAAGAGATACAGGATGGATACAAATATTTTCAGAAAACGCTCAGGAAGGCTATGATAACTTAATACAGGCAGTAAGAATTTCAGAACACGAAGATGTTAGACTTCCTGTTATGATTATGATAGACGGTTTTATTACCAGTCACAATATAGAGGTAGTTGAAGTTCTAGATGATAGTGATGTCAAAGATTTTGTAAAAACAAACAAAGCACCTTTCTCTCTTCTGGATGTAAAGAATCCTATTACATTTGGCCCTATACAACTCTTTGATTTCTATTTTGAGACTAAAAAGCAACAATCAGACGCTATGAGAGGTTCACTTAGGATTATACGAGAAGTATCCAGGGAATATGAAAAATTGTCAGGAAGGAAACAGCCTATTGTGGATATGTTCATGATGGATGATGCTGAGATAGCAATAATGGTTCTTTCTTCTACAGCAGGAACGACCAGAAGTGTAGTACGGGAGCTTAGAAAAGACGGGATTAAGGCTGGTTTAATTAAACCCCGTATCTTCAGGCCATTTCCGGTAGAGGATATAGTAAAATCAGTGAAGGGTTTGAAGGCCTTGGCAGTGATGGATAGATCGGACTCATTTAATGGGTTTGGAGGACCTTTGTTCACAGAGGTTAGATCAAGCCTCTATGAATCTTCAAATAAACCTCTAATAATGAACTATATTTTCGGGCTAGGTGGAAGAGATGTCACAGTGGAAAATATAAAGGAGGTTTTTGACACTTTGCAGGAAGTAGCTAGAACTGGAAAGGTTGAAAATTTAATAAATTATTTAGGAGTAAGGGAGTAGTGGTATAGATGGTCAAGCTAAAAGATATTGCTGAAAAAAAACCACGTCTTGCCTCTGGGCATAGACTCTGTCCTGGCTGTGCTGCGGGGCTTATAGTTAATATGGTTCTTTCGTCTATAGATGAACCTGTAGTAGTAGCTCTTGCTACTGGCTGTCTTGAAGTTTCTACTACGATATATCCATATACATCTTGGGAAGTACCGTATATACATAGTGCTTTTGAAAATGCTGCAGCTACCATAACTGGAGCCGAGAGCGCGTATAAAGCCTTTGTCAAAAGGGGTAAGATTAGTGGAAAAATTCATTTTGCAGCATTTGGTGGAGATGGAGGGACTTATGACATTGGTCTCCAGTCTCTTTCTGGGGCAGTAGAGAGAGGACATGATTTTGTATATATCTGTTATGACAACGGCGCTTACATGAATACAGGAATTCAAAGGTCTAGTGCCACACCGTTTTGTGCTGCAACTACGACTACTCCTGCTGGCAAACTCATACC
>JACIXO010000430.1 GCA_014360385.1 Actinomycetota bacterium
GAAGCTCCACCCCGACTGTGCGGACATCTTCCGCGACAGGGGTGACAACTCCATCACCCTCTTCCAGCACCAGCAAGAGGCCATCGAGATGGCTCCAAAACTTTTTATTAAAAATTATGTTTAATAAGGCTTTTCATAGATGAGCCAACCCCTTGAATCATTGCAGATATTCTAATTCTTATATTTTTAGCTTCACACTAAGTTTTTAACTTGCATATTGACAGGGTTATGAGTAAGCTCAACAACAAATCGGCATCTATCTCCTCTAATGAATTGGTAGCTATACTCAATAGGAGTTTCGTCTTCTAGATAAGTTAGTCTCTGCTTAAGTATGATAGCCTCACCCACTTCAACTTCAATCCACTTAGCTACATACTTGTCGGCTCGGCCTAGTTCTATAAATTCCCTGGCCTTTGCCAGGTTGTACTTGTATTTCTGCGTCAAGACCTCATAAAGAGAACCACTTAAATCCACTGACTCAAGACCTGGGCAAAGTTTATAAGGAACATAGACCCTATCAAGCATTAGAGTTATTGAATCACACTTTCGTACCCTTTCTAGAAAAACCACTTTATCTCCATGAGACAGTTTTAGCTCCTCTATAACCTTGTCAGATGGATTAATAAGTTCTTGTTTTAGAACCAAGGAGGATGGCTTTAGACCATGGCGCAACATGTTGGTGGTAAAGCTATAGGTATCTTTCAACAAATTGTCTAGCTTAGAATGAGCAACAAAGGTCCCTTTACCTCTTAAGCGATAAAGGAGGCCTTCATTCACTAAATCTTGCAAAGCCTGCCGTACAGTAGCACGGCTAACCTTGTACAAATTGCAGAACTCACTCTCAGAAGGTATAAGATTTCCCTCTTTCCAGACACCACTCTTGATTTTATTACGTATCTCAACCTTCAGTTGATGATACAAGGGTTCAAAACTCTGATGATCAAGCGCCATATTGAATTTCCTCTCTTTTTTCATTATCTAAACAACTTATGCATGGATTAATAGTGTTACAATTGTAAATCAAGAGTTATGTTTGCAACCGGGAATTTATGTCAATACCCTGTCCCGCTACTCTCTTGAGCAAGAACTCTAACCATTCTGAAAATTCTACCCCTCTACTACTTTTTCGACTAATAGTACTTTTAAAAAAGTACTATGTTTTTGAAAGTTTTATTATAAACAATTATTACAGCTAAGTCACTATATCCT
>JACIXO010000431.1 GCA_014360385.1 Actinomycetota bacterium
CTCATCAAATTTCTTTACTTTCCTGCCAATAAGCTTTTCAAGCTCACGAGCAGCAGGATTGAGTCTAAATCTATCTTCAACCTGCCCTTTGGGCCGGCCTAGGTGCGACATCAAAATTATCTTAGCCTCCCGCTCCAGAAGATAGTTAATTGTGGGAAGAGATAATCTTATTCTGGTATTATCAGTAACATTAAGTTCACTATCCAGAGGAACATTATAGTCAACCCTGACAAGAACCTTCTTTCTTTTTACATCTATATCCTCTATTGTCTTTTTATTAAACATACATGACCTCCTTAAAAATCCTTAGTAATTAAATAATTTTTTCTTTTATTTTTAACTTTTCTTTTTTTTGCAATATTCTATGTAAAAAGAAAAAATCAAAAACTATTTTAAAGAAAGATCAGCCTTTACCTTAAGCCATTCAATCATCATAACACTAAAAAGAAAAAATCAAAAACCTAACGAAAAACCAGATACCAATTATAAATTAACATTCTTAAAATTAACCATAGTGACAATTCTCACGATTACACTTTTAAAATTATTAAGAGATATTACTAAGAAATAACCGAGGTCTCGCCTCGGTTATTTCTTCAATAGTTTTCACTACCTGAAATTATAATCATTTAATCATTTCATAATGAACTTAATTAAGTCACAAACTCTACAAGAGTAGGCCCACTCATTATCATACCAGGCTAAAACCTTTACCACTTTTCCTATTTTCATGGTACTAAGCGCATCGAAAACAGAAGAGTGAGGATTACCAACAACATCTGCTGAGACAATTGGATCTTCACAGTACTGAAGAATGCCTTTAAAGTTTTCTCTCTTCGAGGCTTCCTTAAAGGCATTGTTAATCTCTTCTATAGAAGCATCTTTTTCCAGATTCACCACTAGGTCAACAATAGAACCAACAGCTACAGGCACTCTCAAAGCTATTCCATCTAATTTGCCATCAAGCTCAGGTATAACAAGTCCAATAGCGCTTGCAGCTCCTGTAGAAGTAGGGATAGTGGATAATGCAGCAGCCCTGGCTCTTCTTAAATCTTTGTGAGGAAGATCTAAAAGTCTCTGGTCATTTGTATAAGCATGAACAGTAGTCATAAAACCATTAACAATGCCAAAATTGTCACTGAGAACTTTACATACAGGAGCAAGACAATTAGTGGTGCAGGAAGCATTTGAAATTATGTTATGCTCAT
>JACIXO010000432.1 GCA_014360385.1 Actinomycetota bacterium
ATGGTGGATTTTTGTTTTTAAATGATGTGGTCTTTCTAATTGCTTCTTTCTCTCTTACTATCTAAGGTTTTTTACTCCCTTTGGCATGAACCTTTTTGATTTAGCCAGGCCTACTTATACTATTGATAGAAATTATATTTTCTACTCAACTATTTTTATTATTCTCACCTTATGTTTTTTGGGATCTTACAAGCTATATAACTGGGATTATATCTAATAGGGGTTCTGGTTATTACTTCTCTTTTCTCCTCTATATAATGGTTTAAATTAACCTTTGATGCAATATCCTGAATTACTAATTGAAAGTCGATTTGATAGAATTTAGCTAAAAATGAGCGATGAGGTACTTAGGAAAATTTCTAATTTTTTTATAAACAAAAAATATTTCTACAAAACATGTACTTTTCATATACTTTTCAAAAATAGCAAAATTAAAGAATTATATATGGAGTGAAGATACTGGTGGATGCAAAAATAACAATGATCTATTGGAAAAGTGAAAAGTTTTGGTTGGGTAAGATATTAGAATATCCTGAGATAATGAGCCAGGGTGAAACTATTGAAGAACTCGAAGAAAATCTTAAAGATGCATACAAATTGATGGTGATGGATGATGTTCCCTCAAATTACCAATTAAAAGAGATTTCTGTATCAAGCGTAATGAATTGATATAGCAACTGAGAAAAGAAGGCTGCATCTTATTCAGAAGTGGAGCCAAACATGATATTTATATTAATCCTAAAACAGGGCATAAACAACCCATACCAAGACATTTAGAAATTGATGATGCTCTTGCAAATCATATTAAGAAGTATCTTGGATTAGTAAAAAAAAGTTTATCATAATTGTTATAGTCTATGAATCCGAATCTTCAGAATGGATTAATTATAAAATCAATAGGTAATGTAAGGTGAGACGCACTTTTTGTGATCGTAAATTAGAGAAAAAAATGTAACATTTTACTATGAAGAGGATGGTAAATAACTCCTTGTAGAAAATGTCCCTGTTGAGGTATGTATAAAGCGAGGATAAAAAAATTTAGGTAATTATAAAAGATTAAAAGAAACCAGAGATCCAAGGATAATCTTCACTGGTTATGTTTATGGCGAAGGTTATAAAGAATTGCAAAGTCATGCTTATTGTTATGTACATGCGACTGAAGTTGGGGGAACCCACCCAGCACTGGTAGAGGCTATGGGTTTTG
>JACIXO010000433.1 GCA_014360385.1 Actinomycetota bacterium
GGGGATGGACAGCGGCCCGATAATCTTGCAGGAGCCTGTATATGTCGATGATAATGATACTCTGGATAAACTTGAAGAAAAGATTCATGAGGTGGAGCACAGGATTTATCCACTGGCGGTGAAATATTTTTGTGAGGGAAGACTTAAAGTAGAGGGTAGGAAGGTAAGAATACTTTAAATGTGGCATTTGTTAAGAGAACTTTTGTGCATAGCTAAATAGTTTATAGCTAAATCAGGTAAAATTGCCAGGTTTTCAAACGATAAGTAATCTTAATGTAAGGAGGCTTAATTGCCCGTAAAAGTAAAAAGAGCTCTAATAAGTGTTTCCAACAAAAAAGGAATAATAGAGTTTGCCAGGACATTGGATGATTTGGGTGCAGAGATTATTTCAACCGGAGGAACATACAATGTTTTGAGAGAAGCCGGTCTTAAAGTTATAAAGGTAGAAGATGTAACCGGTTTTTCTCAGATGCTTGGTGGAAGAGTAAAAACCCTACATCCTTATATTCATGCTGCTATACTGGCTGATCGCTCTAACCCTGCCCACATGGAAAGTATTTTTAAGGCAGGCATAAAACCTATAGACATGGTTGTTGTGAACCTTTATCCTTTCAAGGAGACTGTATCTAGAGATGGTGTAAGCCTTGAGGAAGCAATAGAGAATATTGATATAGGTGGCCCGACCATGATAAGGAGTGCGGGCAAGAACTATAGAGGAGTAGCAGTAGTGGTGGATGCGGAGGATTATGAGAAGATAAGTAAAGAACTTTTAGAAAATGATGGTGTTATATGTGATGATACCCTTTTCAGGCTTGCTGTCAAAGCTTTTCAACATACATGTGAGTACGATAGTGTAGTTTTTAACTATTTTATAAGGAAACTAGATGACTATGGCAATAGCCCAATATATATAAGGCCCTACCTTGATATTTATATGGAAAGTGTTAATGTGAGAAATGCTAAAGAGGACACAGTAGGTAAAGTTGAAGGCAAAAAAAATGTATTTAAGGATGCTGAAGGAAAGTTCAGTGATACTCTCAGTCTTGAGTTTGTAAAGAAGCAAGATTTGAGATATGGCGAGAATCCTCACCAGAAAGCTTCATACTATGAATTTGCTGGAGCTAGAAGAGAAGCGTTTGTGAACAGTGAAAAGCTCCAGGGCAAGGAGCTTTCGTATAATAACATTCTGGATGCTAATGCCG
>JACIXO010000434.1 GCA_014360385.1 Actinomycetota bacterium
AACAGGTATAAGTTCATCAACTGATATGAAAACCATTATTCCACCAATAGCAGAGAGTATATATGCTAAAATTATTCCACTTAGAAATGGGAGAAGAAAAAGAGCAGTTATTAATGCACCAATAGGTTCAGTAACCCCTGATAAGAAAGAGTATATAAATGCTTTTGCTCTACTCCCAGTAGCATTATAGACAGGAGCAGAAACAGCAATACCCTCTGGAATATTATGAATTGCAATAGCCAAAGCAATAGCAATACCTACCCCTGGATTGTATAGAAAACTATAAAACGTTGCCATCCCTTCAGGAAAGTTATGTATACCTATTCCCAAAGCTACAAAAAGTCCAGTCTTAAGTAGTCTCTCTTCCATCCTATTAGGTATTCTTTCCTTCTGACCAATATACTCATGTGGTGTAAAAAAATCTTTTAGAATACAAATAAATCTATTCCTTTGTATAAAATAACTTTTCAAGTTTCTTTCCCAACATCCAGTACGAACCATTACCATAACATAATATATTCATCTCTTCGGCTTTTATTTCTCCGCTCTCACCTATGAATCTTTCATCCACATGAGTACATACTACTTCTGCGATAAATATTTTATGAGTTTCAACTGGAATTGTGTCTTTCACAATACATTCAAGACTAATTGGACATTCTTTTATTAAAGATACGTCTATCTTTGTTGCTTCTAGTTTTGTAAAACCTGTCATTTTAAACTTATCTACTTTGTCACCATGGACCAAACCACATCTGTCAACTTTTTCCATCATATCTACAGTAGCAATGCAAAGTCCAAATTCTTTTCTATTACTAATCACTCTTTCTGAATATTTACCCTTACCAATTACAATATCCACCATTGGTGGACTGTATTCTACAATACCCACCCAGGCAAGGGGTACAATGTTATCAGTAGAAGTATCTTTTTCTTTAGCTCTGCAAGTAACAAGTGCTACCGGCAGAGGTAAAACAAGCTCTTTGGCTTTACTTAAAACAGTCATACTAACCTCCTTTTTCTCCTTTTCCTTGGTTCACTAAGTTTTCTATACACCCTATATTTATACTTTTACATCATTTATAAACCCATTAATTTATAAAGCTATAAACAAACCTTAGTATTTTTAACCACAGCTAATTAATTATTTCATCATTAATTACACATCATTAATCCAAAATGTTACCATTTTTGTCATC
>JACIXO010000435.1 GCA_014360385.1 Actinomycetota bacterium
TATAAGGTCAAGGTGAATTGCAGATTCATTGCCATTAAAGGCTTCCTTGTAGCAGTTTCCAGGTGTAAGGTGAAAACTTCCCATTATTTTCTCGTCGAAAAGGATGTCTTTTATGGGCTTTGTGATATAGGGGTTTAGTCCAATAGCAAATTCTCCAATATATCTGGCACCTTCATCTATATTTAGAATTTCATTAAACCTTTTTATGTCATTAGCCTCTGCGTTGACAATCTTTCCATCTCTAAATTCAAGGAATATATTCTCGTAAGTAAACCCCTGATAAACAGCAGGGCAGTTGAAAGCAATTTTCCCATTTACGGATTCTTTAATCGGGGCTGTAAACACTTCTCCATCAGGTATATTATATTCTCCTGCGCACTTAACGGAAGGGATTCCTTTAATTGAGAAAGTTATATCAGTGTTTTTTCCTGTAATCCGAACTTTGTCTGTTCTATTCATAAGGTTTACAAGATTATCCATCGCTTTAGACATTTTATCATAATCAAGGTTACATACATCGAAATAGAAATCTTCGAATGCTTCTAAGCTAAAACCTGCAAGCTGAGCCATTGCATTATTAGGATATCTAACAACAACCCACTTTGTGTTATTTATTCTCTCGTCGCTTACCGGTTTGGAGTAATATTTCATGTAAGTATTCATATTCTCTGAAGGGACATCATTTAGTTCGCTTACATTGTCTCCTGCTCTTATTCCAATAAAAGCATCTACTCCTTTTATAGTTACGAGTTCACATTGAGCCATAAACTCCATTTGCTTTTTATTACAACTTTTTAAAATTTCCCTTGTAATACTTGGTTCTTTCAAACTTGTAAAAGGTTCAGCACCAGTCTTATAAATTTGTTTTATAAGTTCCTTTACTAAAGGTATTGCTGACGTACCCACACATTCGATTAGAACTCTCTCACCTTTCTTTACTTTGCAAGAATAATTCACTAAATTTTCGGCAAGCTTAACTATTCTTGGATCAACCAATTTAAACCTCCTCTAAGTTTAAAAGTTTCCCTTATTAGAGATTATAGGCTAATTGTATCACAAAAACCTACCTTATTATTAAGTTATTTTTGTATGAATATTTGATTTTTTGATTTTAAATAGAAGTGAAATAGGGAGTTTTATATGGGAATATTATCTGGGTAATAATTGGTAATTGTATGTTATGTAGATTAAC
>JACIXO010000436.1 GCA_014360385.1 Actinomycetota bacterium
GTGTAAATTGCACAGTTTTTACCTTGCATTTTCTTCTCCATTTTTATAAAATTTACTAAAATACATGGTTAATACCAACCTGTATTTAAGTATATTGTATTTAAATACTATTGCAAAGTCAAGGGAAAGGCTATGTATTTAAAGAATCTAAAGAAACTCAGACAGAAAAAAGGATGGTCTCAAGAGAAACTGGCAAGAGAAGCCGGTATCTCTTATAACACCCTTATTAAAATTGAAAGAGGAGGAATAAAAAATCCAAAATTGGAAACTTTAATTAAACTTGCCAAGGCTTTAGGTGTTTCCATTGATGAATTAATAGGAAAAATTCCTAAAGAGTAAATTCATGGCAAAGACTAAATCATATTTTAAAAAATTAGGAGAAAAAGAAGATAAAGAGCTCAAGTCTAATTTTGATGGATCACAAAGAGAATGGCTAAAGTTGATAAAAACTATTACAGCAATGGCGAATACAAAAGGAGGAATTGTAGTATTAGAAAAAGTAAACATAAATCTCTCTCAATTAGATTCTTCACAGCTTGATGATAAAGTGAATTCCTATGTAGAACCACGAATTCACAACATTGTCTCTGAGAAATACGGGAAGAAAGGGATAAAAATTATCGTTCCTAATTCTCGGGTGAAACCTCATATTTTCAAAAGGGATGGGATTTACTTAGAAGGGGATAAACAAAAATTTTCTTTTTATAAAGGACAAATATGGGTAAGACACTCCAGCAAAAATGAAACTATTACTTGGGATGATTTTCAAAGATTTGTAAAGGAGAATTTAAATAGTTTTTTAGAAAGAATCAATATAATAGCTGCTCAATATCCATTAAAAGAATTGGAAGTTTCAAAAGAAGGGGTTCCCTTCCCGGTTAAACCTGTAGAGGATAAAAGGAAAGGAATTCCTGCCGTAATAATGAAAGAAAAAATAGATCCAAATGTAGATTATCCTTATCAAGCAAAAGATTTAGCTAAGATATTAAATAAAAACCAAGCCTTTATAGTTCAATTATTAAAAGTGTTAGGGCTAAAAGAGGATCCTGTATTTAGTTTTGAAGTCAAAAATTCTTCAGGAAAAGTCATTATGAGCAAATACAACGATAAGTGTTTAGAAAGATTAAGAAAATTTCTCGCAGAAAAACCATTGTTTAATCCATGGCATGATGAAATTTAGTTATTCTATC
>JACIXO010000437.1 GCA_014360385.1 Actinomycetota bacterium
CAGGATAATCCCTTATGGTTCTGGCAGCTTTACTAAGCCCAAAAACAAAATTCTTGTCAGGGGACTTGTATTTTGAAACTTCTGAAATATTAGTTAAAATGTTGGATAACTCAAAGTTTATCATACACTCATATAAGAAATAAACTTTAGAAAATAAGCTTTAGAGCACTAATCTATACAAAATTTGCTAAATTTTCAATCTAAAAATATTCTTCTATAATTAATCCTACATTAATTAATCCTACATTAGTCCTATAACTACTAAATAAGCTCTACCTTATTAAATAAGCTACTGATAGGTAAGCTCTAACTACTTAAAATAAATTACTTAAATTATATCAATGGTTACAACTGGAATATTTTTAGCTAGAACATTTATAACCATGATATCCACAGATTAGTAAATATATATGGTAAAATATCTATGTTAAATTGAATATTTACACTAAATTAGACCACAACGATACTTTTCAGGTTATAATCTTTTAGATTTTAGATTATTTTAAATGACTAAAAGGAACAAAATAATTATAATTCTAGTAGTAATACTTATACTCTCAGGAGGAGTAGCTTACATAGTAAATCATTTTTTAAAAATGAGCTATTATACTAATAATAGAAAAAATCTTAATACTAAGTACGAGACTTTAAGAAAAGAGATGCTGGAAGAGCAAATTATCGCAAGAGGTATAAAAGATAAGAAGGTAATTGATGCAATGGGAAAGGTACCCCGCCATGAATTTGTGACTGAGGATTATAAAGATAATGCATATGAAGATAGACCTCTTCCCATAGGAATGGGGCAAACCATATCCCAGCCTTATATTGTAGCTTTAATGACTGAAAGCCTGGAACTAAAAGGCGATGAGAAGGTTCTGGAAATAGGAACAGGTTCAGGTTACCAGGCAGCCATACTGGCTGAAATTATAGATAAGGTTTATACCGTTGAGATAATTCCCTCTTTACATGAGAGGGCAAAAGAAACTCTACTTCGCCTCGGCTACACTAACATCAAGATGAGTAACCATGACGGGTATTTTGGGTGGAAAGAGTATGCTCCCTTCGACAGAATAATAGTTACTGCAGCCCCGGATCATATACCCCAGCCCTTAATAGACCAGCTAAAAGATGGAGGAATTATGGTTATCCCTGTCGGTCCTCCAGGATGGAATCAAGTGCTCTGG
>JACIXO010000438.1 GCA_014360385.1 Actinomycetota bacterium
CGATATTTTTACTGGTAAAAGTAGCCCTCGTTTCCTTATAAGATTGGACTGGACAAATGTTCTTAGAGGAGAGGAATATCCGTTGCTGACCCATAAATTTGAATATGTTCCCGTAGCTAGTATTTTGAATGCTGTTAGAGTTGGGGCTGATGGGGTTGTAGTTTCTCATTTATTGGGTTATGGAGATGAGATAGAAGCTAATAGTTTTAGGAATTTGAATAAAGTAATTAGGGACTCTTATAATGAAGGTCTTCCCGTTTTCGCTCATTTTTGTCCTTTTGGGCCAGGAATCTCGGAAGAGCGGTTTGATATAGCTGTTGAGATGGGTGTGAGCATGGAGTTTGAAGCAGGTGTAGATGCTATATTTGTTCCTGAGGTTAAAGGACAAACCTATGAAAATATTAGGAAATTTTGTTCTATTCCTTTATTTGTTTGGATTAAGGATAAGGGTATTACAGTAAATGCTTTGTTGGAAAGTATAAATTGTGGTATAAAAGGATTTGTTTTTGGAAAAGATTTTTTTGTTAATCGAAAAGCTTTAGACCATCTCCTAAAATTGGTGAAAGAATTTGATGAACAAGATTTTAAAAAATAATTACATAGGTTGTACAATAAGACTAAATCGTCTTTTTGGAAAAGACGGTTTTGCTGTGTGTGTGGCTGCAGACTATGGTTTTATGTCCGTTCCTTTTTATAATGTATATTATTTAAGAAAGATTGTTGAGAAAGTGATTAGAGGAAGAGTAGATGGAATATTGCTGAGTCCTGGGCAGATTCTTCATCTATCAGATTTGTTTAGCTTCCGAAGCGCGCCGGCTATTATGGTGAGATGTGATTGGATTAATGCAACCCGTTTGCCTGTTTTAAGCGAGCACATACTTGTACCAAGTAGTAGCTTAAAGAGAATGGTGGCTATTTATCCAAGAGATGCTATAAGGCTAGGAGTTACGGCTTTTGTATCATATCTTTTTTTAGGATATGGAGATTCATTGGAAGCAGAGAATATTAAATCGTTAGCTGAGTTAGTGAATGAATGTCATGATGTAGGGCTTCCCTTTGGAATAGAACCTATACCAATTGGCTCAAGAATAACAGGCGTAAATATGAGTAAATTTTTAGAATATGGAGTAAGTTTGTCATTTGAATTAGGAGCAGATTTTTTAAAGGTTCCTTACACA
>JACIXO010000439.1 GCA_014360385.1 Actinomycetota bacterium
TAAAATTTTAAAAGCCTTTTTATCGCTTCGATTTTCTCAGTTCTCCCGATTTTACTTTCCTTTATGGCCTTGTGCAATATGTCAATAGAAAGATCGTAGCTCTCTCTGTCTACAGGATAAGGATGACCATCTTTTCCTCCATGAGCGAAACTGAATCTTACTGGGTCTTTGATGCTACACTTAGTGCTGTAAACCATTTCTGCTATTAAGGCCAAAGCCCTTATAGTTTTTGGACCAACGCCTTTTATGGAAAGAAGGCTTTCAAAGTCTTTAGGTCTATTTTCGTATGTTGAGATTAATATTTTACTTAGCCTTGAAGGATCTATATCTTCTGGCTTTATGAAGTGTCTTACAGGAAGGGTGTGCACAGGAAGGGGATGTGCTACTTTGCTGCCTTTCTCTACTACATAGTTCTCATTGTATATATGGTTAGTTCTATTAGCACCTCTCTCAAATGTGAGGAAATCACCATGAATGCATTTTTTCTGTATACATTTGTTTATTTTCTTTAAGTCTTCTATCACCTTTTCTGGTTTTTCGTTTGAAAGAAAGGTAATCGCATCTCTTGCTTCTTCACTTTCTGTAGCAACCAGATTTAGAACCAGGCTTTTCCTGTCACAACATATTGCTGAGTGAGGCTCGCAAACAAAATTTGAGACGTTTTCACTAAGCCAATGATACCTTCTAGCCAGTCTCGTATCCTCATTCATTCCCTGTTGGATTACTGCCCACTTTTTTCCATCTTTTGTAAACATAAAGCAATGATGATAAAGCTGATAACTATCCTGTAAAGCACTACTATCTACTTTTGCAACCATTTTACTACTGTAGATGAGGTTACTGTATTCAATTCCAGTTATATTAGCTGCGTTTTCTATTTCATCGGGTGTTTTTCTAGAAGTTTTTCCTTTCCCTCCTGCTACAAATAGTCCTAAATCTTTTTCTAATCCTTTTATAGCTTCTTTTATTGCTCCACACACAGTTGTTGTAAGACCACTTGAATGCCAGTCAAAACCAAGCACACATCCAAAAGCTTGAAACCATAAAGGGTCAGATATCCTGTGGAGGAATTCATAAGCTCCATATTCAGAGACTATCAGGATTATCATCTCTCGGGCTAGCTTTTTCATTCTTTCAAAAAGCCAGTATGGAGCTTTTCCACCGTGGAG
>JACIXO010000044.1 GCA_014360385.1 Actinomycetota bacterium
CTGCAAACTGGAAGATGAATATGACTCATCTTGAAGCCATAAAATTTATTCAAGATTTCGAATATAACTACAAGAATAAAAATGATTGTGAAGTAGCTATTTGTCCTCCTTTTACTGCTCTCAGGAGTGTAAAGACGATAATTGAAAGTGATAATCTTGATCTTAAGCTTGGTGCCCAGAACATGTTTTACCATGAATCAGGTGCCTACACAGGTGAAGTATCACCCAGGATGCTTAAGGCTCTTGGTGTTGACTATGTGATAATAGGTCACAGTGAGAGGAGACAAATATTTGGAGAAACAGACGAAGATGTGAATAGGAAGATTAAAATGGCATTCAAGTTTGACTTAAAACCAATAATGTGTATTGGTGAAAGTCTTTCTATCAGGGAAGAGGGGAAAGCAGAAAAGTTTGTGATAGGGCAACTTGTGAGTTGTCTTAAAGACATGGACGAGGAAAGCGAAGAGAACATAGCAAATATTACTATTGCTTACGAGCCAATATGGGCAATAGGAACAGGCAGAAATGCTACTCCTGAGGATGCAAATGAGATGTGTAAGGCTATAAGACAAAAGTTAAAAGAAATGTTTGGCCTTAAGCTTGGGGAGAGAATAAGAATTCAGTACGGAGGAAGTGTAAAATCCTCAAACATTTCAGGCTTTATGAATATGCCTGAAATAGATGGGGCGCTTGTCGGAGGTGCGAGTCTAAAGGTCGAGGAATTTATAGCTATCATTAATTACTAGGCATTTATTTAAAACTAAGGATTATTTTATAAAAATGCTACACTACAGCTTTAATTAAGCACAATTCGAAAGAGTTGAATGCTTCAATAGGAGCGAATAAGTTACACTACAACTTTAATCTAAGCATTTTATACAAATAGTACTTCTTTATAGACATTTACAGGAAGGAAGTTATAATGACCAAGAAAAGGCCTGTGTGCCTTATTATTTTAGATGGCTGGGGAGTTTCAAACCAGAAGGAAGGCAATGCAATCTACCTCGCGAACACTCCTAACATGGATAGCTACACCAGGATATATCCTAATACTACTCTTGAAGCTTCTGGTGAAGCAGTGGGTTTACCAGAAGGACAGATGGGAAATTCTGAGGTTGGGCATCTCAATATAGGGGCTGGCAGAATTGTCTATCAAGAGTTTACTAGAATTTCAAAGGCTATAAAAAGTGGAGAATTCTTTGAGAACAAAGTTCTCCTGGAGGCTGTCAATAATGTGAAAAAGAACAGGACAAGTCTACATATAATGGGGCTTGTGTCTGATGGTGGAGTTCATAGTCATCTTGACCATGCAAAGGCTCTTGTGGATCTGGCACTTAAGAACGATGTAAAAGATTTTTTTGTTCATGCCTTTCTTGATGGCCGTGATGTTCCTCCGAGAAGTGCAATACCATATCTAGAGGACCTTGAAGACTACCTTAAAGCCAGGGGAATTGGAGAGATTTCCACTATAAGTGGAAGATACTACGCTATGGACAGGGATAATAGATGGGATAGAACCAAGAAATGTTATGATGCCCTGGTATACAGGAAAGGAGAAAGGTTTAATTCACCAAGAGAAGTATTGGAAGAATCCTACAGTAAAGGGATAGATGATGAATTTGTGGTTCCTTCAATTCTAAATACAAGGTATGAGGAAAAAGCAAGAGTAAAGACCGGAGATTCTGTAATCTTTTTCAATTTCAGACCTGACAGAGCAAGGCAGCTCACCAGGGCATTTATAAGCGAGGACTTTACTGAGTTTGACAGGGGAACTGAGCCCCCGGAAGTTTATTTTGTATGCATGACCCAGTATGATAAAAGGTTTGAGGCTCCAGTGGCTTTTCCTCCCCATAAAATTGTAAATACTCTAGGTGAAGTTATCTCGAATAGTGGGATGCGACAGTTAAGAATTGCAGAGACAGAAAAATACGCTCATGTTACATTTTTCTTTAACGGTGGAGTGGAAAAACCCTTTGAGGGGGAGGATAGAATTCTGGTTCCTTCACCCAAAGTTGCGACTTACAATCTAAAACCTGAAATGAGTGCCTACGAAGTCACTGAGAGGGTTATTGAGAAGATAGACGAGAATATCTATGATGTAATAATACTTAACTATGCAAATCCTGACATGGTTGGGCACACTGGTTTTCTTGACGCCGCTATAAAGGCTATAGAAGTGGTTGACAGTTGTGTAGGGGTGGTAATCAGAAAGTTACTCTCTGTTGGAGGTCTCGGGATAATAACTGCAGACCATGGGAATGCTGAGCTTATGAAAATTCCAGGGAGTGACAAAGTTGTTACAAGCCATTCGACTTCTCCAGTCCCATTTATAATTTGTGATGAGAAAATAAGAATAAGAAGAAGTAAACTAGAAAACGAGAAAAGTAGACAAAATAGTAGCATGCAAAATAATGATTATTCTCACAGCAACAATTATGACAAAAGCTATGGCAGTAGTTGTGACTGTGGTTTTAAGTTGTGTGACATAGCTCCTACTGTACTGGATATTTTAGGCATAGAAAAACCAGATGAAATGACAGGTGTTTCATTGATTGAGAAAGATGGTATTTCTTGAAGCTTTCGGCTGAATCATTTTAACTACACTTTATACAAATCTTGTGTGGATAATTTCTGCTAACCTGGTTGTTTATAAGATCGGCTGAATTAATTAGAGTTTGTTGTAAGTTTGTAGAATAAGTTAGTCAAAACCTTGGTTCTGAAGTTGTAAAATCTTTAAAAAGGTATTAAACTGATTAGAAAACTAAGCTACAGAGTTGAAGTTCAGAGCTGAAAGTTTAAAGGCAAGATTTTGGTTTTAGAGAAGATCTTTTAGAGGAAGTATTTAGAGGAGGTAATATAAACACATGGGTTCGGTACTTCTGAATATAATATTTGCTATTCATATAATAGCTTGTATTGGAATTATTCTTTTTATTCTCCTCCATGCAGGAAGAGGTGGAGGTATTTCTGGACTTTTTTCAGGAATGGTGGAGACTTTTGATGGTTCAGGAATAGTGGAGAAGAATCTGGACAGAATTACTATTGGATTTGGCGTTGTTTTTGCTATAACCACTATCCTGCTTTTCATTTTGACATAGGTCAATTTTAGTTATGTTTCAATTTTTCGTTTTTCACTAAGCTTTTGTTACCAGTAGAGTATCTTGGTGTTACAGTTCCTCTGGTGTTCTTTATTTTTCACGTAGTGGTAGTTATAAGTGGATATAAGTTATAAGTGGATATAAGTGAAGATGGGTAAGTAGAGGCGTAATGGTTTTAAGATGATTTGGAATAATTATTAAAAAGGAGGTCTGATTTGAAAGCGACGAGAAAGTTATTGGTACTGCTTTCAGGTATTGTAGTACTTATGCTGGTTGGGAGTATGCTTTTTGGTTGTAAGACAGCCGGAGCAGTACCTGAAGGGGAAGGTAAGTATGGTGGGACATTTAGAATTTACATTCATGAACCTGTCTCTCTTGACCCACCTAACTCTTATGAAAGTGAGGGTATTCAGGTAATAAAACAGGTATGGGATGGGCTTTTTGACTATGATCCTGAAACGTTAAAAATAAAGCCTGCTTTATGTGAATCATATGAGGTAAGTGACGATGGCCTCGTTTATACGTTTCATTTAAGAAAAGGAGTAAAATTCCACAGTGGTAGAGAAGTTAAAGCAGAGGATTTTGTTTACTCCTGGTCAAGAGCTGCTTATAAGGAAACGGCTTCTTATCTTGCTTACCATTTAAGCCCAATTGTGGGTTATGATGAATGCCAGGAAGGGACTTCAGATACTCTCTCAGGAGTGAAGGCAATTGACGATTATACACTTCAGGTAACTCTGAAGTATCCTTATGCTGACTTTATAAATACCCTTGGTCATGTAGTATTTTATCCGGTAGCAAAAGAGGACATTGAAAAGTGGGGTGACCAGTACACTGAACACATAAATGGTACAGGTCCATTTAAGTTCGTCAAATGGGAACATGATCAGTATATAGAGCTCGAGAGAAATGATGATTATTGGGGAGGTAAACCCTATCTGGATAAAGTTAAATATGTCATCTTTGCTGACGAAGATACTGCATTTCTGGAGTTCAAGGCAGGAAATCTCGAGTATGCTATGATTCCTCAAGGGAAAGTTAAAGCTACTGTAGAGGACCCAAAATGGAAGGACCAGGTTATTATTAAACCGATACTTGCTCTTTATTATTATGGTATGAACGTCCAGACTGAGCCATTTAAAGATAATCTTGCTTTAAGAGAAGCTATTTGCTACATGATTGACAGACAGAATATATGTGATGTTATAGGAGAGGGGGTTCCTACTCCTGCTACTGGTTTTGTTCCGCCAGGAATACCAGGTTTTCAGGAGAATGCGATGGAATTTACTTACGATCCTGAAAAAGCAAAAGAGAAACTTGCAGAAGCTGGCTATCCAAATGGTGAAGGTCTACCGACATTAAAGCTTGGGTTTAATATTGGAGCAGGTCATGAACAGATTGCAGAGGCTATCCAGGCTGATGCGAAGGATATAGGAATAAATATGGAAATAGAAGGATATGAGTGGGGTACACTTCTTGAAAAAGCTCAGAAAGGGGAGATTAATTTCTTCAGACTTGGATGGTTGGCTGATTATCCAACGATGGATAACTTCCTATATCCATTGTTCTATTCTGAATCAGCAGATAACTATACTGGATATAGTAATCCTGAAGTGGATAAACTTCTTCTGGAGGCAAGATCCACTACTGATGAGAATGCGCGAATTGAGAAGTACAGACAGGTAGAGAAGATGATATTAAAGGATGCAACTTTTGCACCTATATATTTCTACGGGTCAAGACGTATTATTCAGCCGTATGTTAAAGGCTTTGTTCTAAGTGCAATGGAGGAGTATGACTTAAGCAAGGTTTGGCTGGAGAAGGAGTAAGTACCGTTATAATATCATTGGGAAAAATGTTACTGCAGAATTATTGCACTTTTCTGTTTGTAGTAACTTGTGAGGTTTTAGTGTTAAATAATATAGCCTACACCCTTTTGGGTGTAGGCTATATTAAATAGTGTGGATAAGTTGCCTGGATGAATCTGAGGGTTTTTAGATATGTTAGGATATTAAGTAAAATAAATAGTATAGCTAATAAGAATTTGTTAGAGTGGTTGGTAAGAATTTTGCCAGAGTAATTTTATAGATTTATAGAGTGAGTAATTTTATAGAGTAAGAATAAATTAGGGAGAAACGTAAAGAGTAAGCAAAGATGCTCTACTACATTATAAAAAGGATTTTACAGGTTATTCCAGTAATAATCGGGGTTACCTTAATTTTGTTTATACTCATGTATGTCATTCCCGAGGATCCTGCAAGACTTATTCTGGAAAAAGGGGCTACCGAGCAAGCTTTACAGAATTTAAGAGAGAAAATGGGTATAGATAAGCCTCTTTATGTTCAGTACTGGAGATACATAAAGCAACTGGCCCAGGGAGATCTTGGGACTTCTTACAGGTATAGAAGGCCGGTTAGTGACATATTGGCTGACCACTATCCTAATTCCATTAAACTCGCGCTTGCTGCTATAGTGGTAGAAATTGTAATCGGGATACTGGCAGGAATTATTTCAGCGGTTAAAAGATATACTTTTTGGGATACACTGGTAACAATATCTACAACACTGGCAGTATGTGTCCCTGTTTACTGGCTCGGGATGATGCTCCAGGTAATTTTTGGGCTAAAGCTTGGACTGCTTCCAATGTCCGGTATGGGTGATGGAAGTATAAAATATTACATACTTCCTTCGATTACCCTGGCTTCAGTTTCTACAGCTTATGTTGCAAGAATGATGAGAGGCAGCTTACTGGAGGTTATGGCAAACGATTATATAATGACTGCTTATGCTAAAGGTCTCCCGTCTTCAATAGTAATTGGGAAGCATGCTTTAAAGAACGCTCTTATTCCGGTTGTTACATTAATTGGAATGGACCTTGGCTCACTTATGGGGGGAGCTATTCTTACTGAAACTGTATTTAGCTGGCCTGGTGTGGGAAGAACTATCTACCTTGCAATTTTGCAAAGGGATGCCCCTGTGGTTATTGGTGGAACCCTGGTTCTGGTAGTGATTTTTGTATTTATAAATCTGGTTGTAGATATAATCTATGCCTGGCTTGATCCCAGGATTAGGTATGAAAGAAGAGAGATAACAGTATAAAAGAGAGATAACAGTATAACATCATGTTTCCTAAAGACCTTGAGAAGGGACAATCAAGAAGTGTTGAGGGGATCGAGGGAATAGATGAGATAGGAAAGAAGTATTCACGATCTTCTCTGTATAAGGATGCCTGGAGAAGACTTAGAAGGAATAAGCTTGCAATGGTAGGTCTTTCCATTGTGGTGCTGGTCATACTTGTTGCTGTTTTTGCTCCTTACATTGCACCTTATGATCCCACAGCAAGAGTAAAGGAAGAGTCGTCGCTTGCTCCAAGCATAAAGCATCTCTTTGGAACTGATTTACTGGGAAGAGATATTTTTAGCAGAGTGGTGTATGGAAGCAGAATATCGATAGAGGTTGGCATAGTGGCTGTGGGTATATCTATTATCATCGGTTTATTTTTAGGAGCTATATCAGGGTACTTTGGGAATGTTTCCGATGCGATAATAATGCGATTTGCAGACATATTCTTTGCTTTTCCTTATATCCTGGGAGCAATCGCTATCATGACTGTCCTTGGACCAGGTGTTATAAATATTTTTATTGCTATAGGGGTCCTGGGATGGGCATCTTTTGCCAGGATTTTCAGAGGCTCCATACTATCCATCAAAAATAAGGAGTATATAGAAGCAGCAAGAGCACTTGGTGCTAGCAATTTTAGAATAATTGTTAAGCATATATTCCCCAATGCCTTCGCTCCCATAATTGTATATGGAACTATGAATGTGGGGACTGCAATAATAGTGGAAGCAGCATTAAGCTTCCTTGGACTTGGTGTCCAGCCTCCTACACCTGCCTGGGGAAAGATGCTGGCTGAGTCACTCGATTATATTGATATAGCACCCTGGATGATGTTTTTTCCTGGCCTTGCAATAGTTGTAACTGTTTTGGGATTTGTTCTACTTGGAGATGGTTTGAGGGATGCTTTTGACCCAAGATTGAGATGAGATGTTAACTTGGGTGTTGAGAGCGGGAAAGCTGAAAGGAAATTTATTAACCTGGAAGAAAAGACAGTGAGTAATACTATGACGAATGCTAAAACAAGTGGTGCTGAACCGAGCAACAGTAAAATATTAGAGGTTAGGAATTTAAAGACTTATTTCTACACGCATGAGGGAGTAGTAAAAGCAGTAGATGGTGTAAGTTTTGACTTAAGAGCAGGTGAAACCCTCGGAATTGTGGGGGAGACAGGCTCTGGCAAAAGTGTAACTGCGCTTTCCATCCTTGACCTTATTCCCAAGCCTCCTGGGAAGATAGTGAATGGAGAGGTTATATTTGATGGTAAGGACTTGTTAAAAATGACCACGAGAGAACTGCAGAAATATAGAGGAAACAGGATTTCATTTATATTTCAAGACCCTATGACTTCTCTTAACCCGGTTTTCACTATTGGTAATCAACTTATGGAGGCAATAATTACCCACAGAAAGATGGAAAGAAAAGAAGCTATAAGGGAGTGTATAAGGCTTTTGAGCATGGTTGGAATTCCTGAGCCAGAAAGAAGGCTTTATAGTTATCCTCATGAGTTTAGTGGAGGAATGAGGCAGAGAGTAATGATTGCAATGGCAATTGCCAACAGTCCGAGTGTTTTGATAGCAGATGAACCCACTACCGCTCTTGATGTCACAATCCAGGCCCAGATATTGGAGCTTATAGATAAACTCAAAACCAAAACAAAGTCTTCTGTCATCCTTATAACTCATGATTTGGGAGTGATAGCAAAGTATGCAAACAGGGTCATGGTTATGTATGCAGGTAAACCTGTAGAATTTTCAACTGTTGATAATATTTATTATAAACCACTTCATCCCTACACCATGGGTTTGATGGGTTCTATATCGAGACTGGATGAGGTGGAGAAGGGCAAGCTGAAATCAATAAGGGGTGTTCCCCCCAGTCTTATAGATTTGCCTCCAGGATGTGCTTTTCATGTAAGATGTGAGTATACAAGAGATTACTGTAAAAAAGAAACACCGCCCCTGGTAGAGATAGAGAAGGGGCATTTTGTGTCTTGTTATAGGGCAAAAGAGTTCAAGAATGGAAGCTTTAAGGACAATAAGCAATGAGGTCCAACCACGTTACATGACTTATACAGGATAGGTAGAGAATAAGCAAGATGAGAAATGAGAAGTAAAACAAGAACTAGAATAGCAAGAGAGAAGTAGAGCAGTAGAAGAGCGATATTGGAGCCAAAGGACGGGTTAGCTTGACTGAGAGTGCAAATAAAGTTTTACTTGAAGTAAAAAACTTAAAGAAATACTTTAATTTAAGAACCGG
>JACIXO010000440.1 GCA_014360385.1 Actinomycetota bacterium
CTGCTCGTGAGCTTGAAAAGCTTATTGGCAGGAAAGTAAAGAAATTTGATGAGATATTCTCGGATGAAATAAAGGAATACATTGATAAAGAAATGAAGTTCGGAGAAATTGTCCTTCTGGAGAATTTGAGATTTGATCCAAGAGAAAAAGCAAATGATAGGGAATTTGCAAGGATGCTTGCTTCTCTTGCAGAGGTCTATGTAAATGATGCCTTCGGTGCGGCACATAGAGCTCATGCATCAATAGTGGGAGTAACTGAATTTCTACCTGCAGTTAGTGGTTTTTTACTTAAAAAAGAAGTTGAGGTTTTGACCTCGTTACTGGAATCACCCGAGAGGCCATTTCTTGCTATTTTGGGTGGAAG
Organism: Actinomycetota bacterium; assembly: GCA_014360385.1. Taxonomy (GTDB): domain Bacteria; phylum Actinomycetota; class Humimicrobiia; order Humimicrobiales; family Humimicrobiaceae; genus JACIXO01. Next base: position 365 of record JACIXO010000440.1, read on the forward strand.
TAAGGTTTCTGACAAGATCGGTGTAATAAGAAATTTGCTTAACAAGGTTGATACCCTTATTCTTGGTGGTGGGATGAGCTATACTTTCCTTAAGTCTAAAGGGTATGAGATAGGAAGGTCGATCTGCGAAGACGATCAAATTTCTTATGCTAAGGAGATGCTGGAGCTCGCCAGGAAGAATAATGTGAATTTTATATTGCCTGTGGATATTGTAGTAGCAAAAGAGTATGATAAAGATTCTGACAAAAAGACTGTACCTATAGATTCGATACCAATGGACTGGATGGGGCTTGATATAGGTGAGAATAGCATTGAGCTCTTTAAAAAGGAAATTTCGAAGAGTAGAACCATATTCTGGAATGGGCCTGTTGGCGTGTTCGAGTGGGAAAACTTTGAAAACGGCACAAAAAACTTAGCTTTAGCTATTGCTGAAGCAGACGCTATTAAAGTTGCTGGTGGAGGGGATACACTTGCAGCTATAAAGAAATACAATTTATCTTCCAAATTCACTCATATTTCTAGCGGTGGAGGAGCTTCCATGGAGTTGCTGGAAGGGAAAGAGCTCCCGGGGATTGTGTCACTTATGGACAAATAACAATTTTGAGAAGGTAAACTTAAACAAGGAAGGAACAAAACAAAGAAGGAACAAGGTAGGTGACAGATGGGAAGAAGGCCTTTTATTGCTGCAAACTGGAAGATGAATATGACTCATCTTGAAGCCATAAAATTTATTCAAGATTTCGAATATAACTACGAGAATAAAAATGATTGTGAAGTAGCTATTTGTCCTCCTTTTAC
>JACIXO010000441.1 GCA_014360385.1 Actinomycetota bacterium
ATTATGTCCTTTTTAGATACCATTCTAAACCAACCGAGTATTTTTCTTTGTAGTGTCACCTCAATTTCTCTTCCAACCCTAGAAGTGGGAGAAAGGTCAGGACCAAAGCCACCTATACGTTTATACAGATATTTCCCTATTTTGCCTTCTTCAAATTCTTCCATGACAACATCACTAAATTTAAGGTCATCACCCTTTTGTTTAAGTTCTATACAGATTACATAAGGGTACTTGCCTAAAGGATTGGGATTATCTATTAGAACATTAAGTAAATCTTTTCCCTCTCTTTTTAAAACAAGTTCGCCTATTTCTTTAACTGACTTTATCATTTGAGCCTCCAAAACCCGGCCATTATAATCATTAATCGAAAGTCAAAAAATTTTTATAGTTTAACAATTCAGCAACTTGATACCTCAAATAATCCAAACCCCTGAGAGTTCTTACTCCCCAGCCCACAATCATAAGCCATTTTTAATAGCACACTATCACCTTGTAGAAGATAAGTCCCAAACCATGCTTTTATAACTGTTCCCTTATAATTAATTATTTTCTCATCATTTTTTCTAACTTCTACGGGTTTAATGCTTATGCCCTGACCTTGGCCATTACAAGTATTCTCTAGCTTAAAGCCTCTTTTGTTGTCTAAAAAATTCCAGAAGGCATTTATCTTCTTGACCAAATTGCTGTTTATAAGTTCCCCAAACTCTTTTTCCCAGGGATTATAATAGTATGTTTTTTTGTTACCTAACGAATCAGTAAGGGTACTGTATACTGTAATGGGAGAAAGCATCTTAATATTGATGCTCTCTGAGAATTTGGGCTCAAAAAATACATCAACTGAATATATGGATACCTCGTTTTCACCTAAATACATTTTTTTATTGTTTTTTGCCAAGTTCATAGCAAAGCTTTCAATGAACTCTTCAAATGGTGATGAGAGGATGAAACTGAAATTATGTTTCACAAAGAGAAAACGTTCTCCCCTAACCTCTACTACATCAACATTTCCATTTATCCTGGAAAAGCTGAATAATTTAAAGCTCCTGCTTCCATCTTTAAAGCCCTTTTCATGAAGGAATTCAGCAATCTTAGAGTCAATGTTATTGTAAATAAAACCCTGCACTAAATAGTTATAATGAATAGGCAATAAAAACTTATCT
>JACIXO010000442.1 GCA_014360385.1 Actinomycetota bacterium
AAGTTTTGAAAGCGACTTTAGAATCTCCTAAAAATAGTTTTTAGGAATTTTATCAAAATCTTTTGTATCCACCTTGCCTCAAAAAGTAAAAAGATAGCTTACCTTTTCCTTATCTCACATTTACTTTTTCCTCTACACTTTTTCACAAAAATTTTTTCAGCCTACAAAAAGCTTCAACAACGTAGTTAACCTTTCTCTTAATTCACGCCTGGGTACAATCATATCAATCTGGCCGTTCCTTAGATTTCTTTCTGCAGTTCCAAAATCCTCCGGTAACTTCTTCTTTATAGTCTGCTCAATGACCCTTGGCCCAGCAAAGCAGAAAAGTGCACCTGGTTCTGCTATTATTATATCAGCCACCGTAGCAAAGCTGGCACTGACACCGCCCGAGGTGGGATTAGTTACTACGCAGAAATAAGGCAATCTTTTTTCTCTTATTCTATTTATGGAGGAAACTGCCTTCGCCATCTGCATAAGTGACATTATTCCTTCCTGCATCCTCGCTCCACCAGATGCACAAAATATTATTAAAGGAATCTCCTTCTTTATGCTGTGATTTGCAATAAGTTTAATTCTCTCACCAACTACACTTCCCATGCTTCCACCCATAAAACTAAAATCCATTACTCCAAGAGCTACTTTAAAGCCAGATATTCTGGCTTCACCAACAATAATGGCTTCATCAAGACCTGATTTAAGCTTGGCCTCCCTGAGTCTCTCATCATATGACTTAACATCATAGAAATTTAGAAAATCAACAGAAGCTATGTTATTTGCTATTTCACTAAAGCTACCCTCATCTACAGTTATCTGGATTCTATCTCTAGCATTAATATAGCTATGGTAATCACAATAAGGACAGACTTTTAAGTTTAGAATAAATCTTTCTTTTTCTATGTCCTTTTTGCAATTATCACACTTAATTTCTTCCATATGCTAATTTCTTCTATGTGATTTCTTCTATCCAAAGAACTATCTTATCTGATATACTACTCGATATACTTTACCCTATATACTTCCTAAATCCAAGAGTTACATTATGACCCCCAAAACCAATAGAATTTGAGATCGCAATATTGACAACTCTTTTTACACTGACATTGGGAGTATAGTTAAGGTCACATTCATCATCAGGATTTTCCAGATTTATG
>JACIXO010000443.1 GCA_014360385.1 Actinomycetota bacterium
GACGCCATCCACATAAGCACGCCAGCCGGGATAGTAACTGTCGGCCAGGACCAAGTAGCCATCGGCATCGGAGATGGAAATAGAACTTCCGGGCTACCATCAGCCCTTAACTGGCGGTTGAAACCGCTCCTCACGGGCCTTCGATCCGGCGTTCCCCCTGCGGGGACGCAACGATGATGATAGCCATTCCACATTTTTGCGGTGGGACTCGCCCAGAACCGGACTCATCCCAATCCCTCCAGCCTGAAATCCGTGATCAGCAATAGTAACAGCAACCCAAGCAGAGCCGAAGCAGCGTAACTCAAAACGGGATTCCCCGGGAAAAGGTACAGGTCCATCAGGCCCCACAGTCCTCTCCAGAACATAATGATGGAGACGCCGAAGAGGACGGCGTAGAGATTGGGATGGTTTTTCTTGATGTGCTTGAACATTTAAGGTTGTGTCTCTATCTTCTTTCGAGCTCAAACAGCTTAGGAGCACTGAAAGCCAAAGAAAAGTCTCTAATCCGTTTTTCAGCCAGTTTTACATACCCCTCCTCTATGTCATACCCAACATAATGCCGCCCGGCTTTAATTGCAGCGATAGCCGCCTGCCCACTTCCCACAAAGGGGTCGAGAACGACTTCTCCCTCAAAGGTATAAAGTTGGATTAGTCTATAGGGCAACTCAACCGGAAAGGGCGCAGGATGTCCCACATTTGTGGCTGGTTCTGCTGCAAATGTCCAGACACTTTTGGTAAACTCAAGAAATTCTTCCCTACAGATTGTACTCTTTCTGCTTGTAAGATATTTTCTTGCGAACATATTTTTTGAGAAGACCAGAATATATTCGTGAACATCTCTTAAGACAGGATTTTTGGCAGATAGCCAAGTTCCCCAAGCAGTAGAAGGGCTACCGCTTGACGCTTTGTTCCAGATAATTTCACCACGCATTAAAAATCCCAATTCCAGCATATCCTCTACAATAAATGCGTGAATGGGGATATACGGCTTTCTTCCAAGGTTGGCGATGTTAATGCATGCTCTACCACCAGGCACGAGAACTCGTTTAACCTCGCTCCATACCCTCTTCAAAAACGCTCTGTACTCATTCAGAGTGAGATCCTCATCGTACTCTTTTCCCACATTGTAAGGTGGAGAAGTAACC
>JACIXO010000444.1 GCA_014360385.1 Actinomycetota bacterium
ATTCTTCGAGCTGGTTGATGTCAAGGTTTACGTTTAAGCCGATGCCAAGGTTAAGAAATAGGTCTTTTTCAATTTTTTCACATTCAGCTAAAATGCCACCCAGCTTTAAGTTTTTGTTTGAATTTTTGTAATAGATGTCATTTGGCCACTTGATAAGCGTTTTAATCTTATATTCTTTTTCGAGCACCTGTGTAATTGAAGCTGCAGCAATAAGAGTAATTTTAGGAAGGTTTTTCCCAAATGCACATGTGTCTAGCTTTGTTTCTGGGTTGTTTGTTTGTAGTTTCGGGATTAGAATCAATGTAAACCACAGTCCTCCTTGGGGAGATAACCATTTCCTTTTAAATCTCCCTCTTCCGAAAGTCTGGGTTTCTGCAAGAATAAGTACACCGTTGAGGCTTTTTGGTGTGGCTTTTTCTAAAATGTCTTGCGGGAAGCACTGCATTAATTTTTGGGGCGAATTAAGAATAGACTCTATTGACTCTATTTTTCTTTGTTTTATTTTTCTTAAAACTATATTTCTTTCGAGAGAAGAGGCAAAATCGTTTGTGGAGTCTATCTTACTAAATAATATTATCTTTTTCCCCATCCACTTTGTTTTTAAGTAGTTTCTAAATTTGTCAATTTTAAGACTTTCCAAGTTTTCTGTAAGATTACTTACGATCGCCATGGTTGAGCCTGATAAAATAACTTTTTCCACTGTATTTTCAATAATTTTAAGGTATTCTCTATCTTTTAGATTTAAAGCATATTTTAAGTTATTTTATACCTTAGTTAGAATTGTGTCTAACTTTAGTTTCTTTACTTTAATACCCAGTTTCCTCCATACTGGACTAATTCTTTTTTCTCTTTAAGAGATAAGATAATTAGATAATTTTGCCAAATTCCAGAGAAAATTTTACATAATCAAAATATTTGAAACCATACAAATCAAGCTTGCGTCTAATAGAAAAGACTTTTAAAAGCAAAAGATAAAAAATTTTAAGAGCATAAGATATAAAAGAAAGAATTAAAAGAAAGGATTTAAAAGAAAGGATTAATTAACAATGCCAAAGCTAAGCAAAGAAGAAATCAAAAATATAATACCCCACAGGGAACCCTTCCTTCTAGTTGATGAGATTGAAGAAGTCGAACCAGGGTTAAA
>JACIXO010000445.1 GCA_014360385.1 Actinomycetota bacterium
CCATATTATGTGAGGAAAGCTTTCAGATTAATAGAAAATAAAAAGATAAATACTTCAAAGTTTATTACAGAAGACATGCCCTTAGAAAGGCTTGTCGATGCTCTGGAACTTATGGGAAAACAGATAGGGATAAAGTACAATATTGTGAGTTAAAAAATATGTTAGTTTGATGGTTAGAGGGAGTAATTCACGTGAAAGCGCTTATGTGCTATAGCGAGTCTGATTTTAGAGTGGAAGAGATTGATAAACCCCGTGTCACGGAAAGTGATATGCTTATAGAAGTGCTTTACTGCGGGCTTTGTGGTTCGGATATTGCAAAAATATTTGATAAGAACTCAAAGAAGCCTGCAGTATATGGCCACGAAGTGGTGGGAAGAGTTGTGGAACTGGGGAAAGATGTAAGGAAATTTAAATCAGGAGATGTTGTAGTTTGTGCGCACCATGTTCCATGCGGAAAGTGTCACTATTGTAGACACGGTAACGAGTCAATGTGTAAACAGTTTAAAGAAACGAATTTCTATCCAGGTGGGTTTTCACAATATATTAAGTTGTCAGACAAGCACATAGAAAATACGACTTTTAAGATCCCTGAAAAATTTGACCTATTAAAGGCTCTGTTTGTAGAACCTCTCGCGTGTTGTATAAGAGCTATCGAAAGAATAGAAAGATTACCAGGTGACATCTTCTCGGTAGTGGTAGCAGGGGCTATAGGCGTACTTTTCATCCAGCTTATAAAGCTTGAAGGATTGAAGGTAGTTGTGATAGATATTGATAACAGCCGCCTTAAGCTTGCAAAGAATATGGGGGCAGATTACATAATAAATCCCTCTAGTTCTAACCTGACTGAAGAGATAAAGAAGATATCCCCTATAGGCGTAGATTCTACTATCCTTACGGTTACGAATGGATCTACTCTTAACGATGCCATAGGATATATAAGGTTGGGAGGAGATATAAATATATTTGGCATGTCCCAAATGGAAAGCTTCTTTCCAGTTGATTTTGGGAAGATTTATAAGAACGAGCTTACAATAAGAAGCACGTATTCCTCAAGCCCTGGCTCACTTGCCAGGGCCTTTGACCTAATTATTTCGGGAAAAATAAATGTATCTCCTTTGATTCCACGGGAAGTGC
>JACIXO010000446.1 GCA_014360385.1 Actinomycetota bacterium
GGCATAATCTTGGTTTTTGGCAAAGGACCCAATAATGCCTCAACAAATTTAGGACCACCCACCGTTGAGCCCGGGAAAATTTTAATAATCTCAGCCCCAAATTCTTCAGCTTTTATAATTTTCAGGTTCTTTCCAAAAAATAGTGTGTAAACTTAAGGGAAACCCTGTTTAATTTTAAGTATAAAGTATGTAAGATTATGGAAACCATAAGATCTACGTTTAATAACTTTAATTTTATTGTTAACTCCTTCAAGCTTAGCAAAGATAATTGGATATTATAGCATAATTTATAAGCCCATAAGAGTAAGCGCATGAGCAGATAACGTCAAGTTTTTTGTGTAAATTCTTTTTATTGGCTTATCCTTCCAATAGTTATTTAAATGAGATATAACCCCAAATATTATACTAGAACAGCTGGCATTATTTTCAAAACAGCTAATAGGCCTAGTTCTTCTTCTAACCTCCTTAAAGCACCTCTCTATAATATTAGTGTTCCTTATCTTTTTTAAAATCCCTTTAGAATAGTCAAAATATACAAACATATCATCTTATGTCTTTAGCAAGGCATTCTACTGCCTTGGGGTATATATTTTTGTATTTAGATACTACCTCTTTTTTACTCTCCACTTAGTAGATAAAATTTGCCTGAGCTAGACAGTTAATATATGCTTTTTTGGAAAATTTTAAGGGCTATATTCCTTAGCTTATGTACCCAGAATCTCTTTACAGGGGCAAAGGGATAAACTTTATTTACTACAAAGTCTTAAGGCCCTTTGTCCATCAATGATTACCAAATTAAGATTTTTTCCCTTTAGACCTCTTATGTAGAGGTTATCTACAAACATATACCAGCTATCCTCTGATTCATTTTTAGCAATCATAAAGTCTACTATTTCTCTTTTTCCACTGGTGGTAATCCCATAAGCTACTAAAACTACACTTTTATTGCTGTTAGTTAAATTTTTTGACCTGAAGAGTTATACCGTCGAAAAATAGGTAGCTATATTTGTCTTCTAGGGGACGACTGTGAAACTTTCTTACCAAATAATCTAGACTTTTGGCAATGTTGGAAACTGTTTGAGCACTAACTTTATAACCTACCACATCTTCTAATACTTTACCCACTCTTCTT
>JACIXO010000447.1 GCA_014360385.1 Actinomycetota bacterium
AATTAAAACCTCGAAAAAAGCTGAGGAGTGAGAGAAATTTCAGGAGTTAACACTATAGCTCTTTTCTTTTTAGCTATTGCCCTTCTACAAAGTTCAATGTATATTTCTGTCTTTCCACCTGCAGAAACTCCTTCAATCAAAAAACCATGAAAGGAACCAGCCTCCATATATTCAGAAATCTTCTCAACACACTTTTTCTGATAATAGTTAAGATTTATTTTTTCATCACGGACATTTCTTGTACCAGAAAGTAAATCATATCTAAAGTCCCTTTTTACTCTTACAGTCTTCTTGCTCAAAATCCTATGTGAAAGCAAGCTTCTTAAGGTCGAATAGCTTATCTTCAAATCCTTCACGAGCTCTCTCTGAGAGACACCTTCGCTTCTTTCCAAAAGGTATTGAATAACTTTCTTCTTCGAAGGGTGCCTATCCCAATCAAATTTATCTTTTATCCTGTTATATTCCGAAACATTTAAGATTAAAAAATCCTGATATTTAAAACCAGTCCCTTCGTGATTCAATCCACCTTCTTTACAGATTTTTTCATAACTTTTTCTTCCAGGGGGTAGAAAAAGTTCAAAAACCTTGCCGAGAGGCTGAACATAATAAAAGCTCATCCAGTGAATTAATTTCAATTTATTTCTGTCCAGGATAGGTCTACTTGATATTACTCTTTCAATCTTTCTTATTTCTTTTTCAGGAAGTTCGGATCTATCTTTTATCTTAAATACATAACCAATGACCTTTCTGGACTTGAAGGGTACCAGGACAACACTTCCTACTTTTACATCGTTAGAAAGATGGAGAGGGATTTCATAATCAAATGGGTGGTCTATTTCATAAACCTTTATATCTAAATAAACTTCGGCATACTTTTTGTTAAAATCAGTCATTTAAAAGACATTTGCAAAAGAGAATAGATTAAGAGAATGAAAGAGAATATAAATTCGAAACGAACTTAATAAAATTCATCTAATTCATTTATTCATTTAATTCATTTAAGGCCAAGTGCACTTCTTATCTCATCAACCCTGTCTAACCTTTCCCATGTGAAATCCCTGTCGGTTCTACCGAAATGTCCATAAGCAGCAGTCTTTTTATATATTGGC
>JACIXO010000448.1 GCA_014360385.1 Actinomycetota bacterium
AATGCAAAAAGCTAAGCATGCATACTTAAAGAGGAAGGTAAAAAATGTTTTAGTGGGCATCTTTAAGGTCTTTATAGGTGCTTTTGTTATGTTTTCATTCCTTCTACCACTTTCCCTTATGAGTTGCACTGCCGGAGCTAAGCCTGAAGGAAACCAGGTTGAAAAAGAACAAGTAGCTGGAGAACAAGAAACCAAAGAGAGTGCAAAAGAAGATATATCTAGCGAGGAATCTATAACTTCGAGCGAGGGTAAATCATTTGAAGGAAAGGAGCTCGTTATTACAGGTTCTACTACACTTCTTCAGGTTTCTGAAGCATGGGCTAGTGCTTTTATGGAGAAATATGGTGGAACTGTTATAGTTAATGGCGGAGGTTCTGGCGAGGGGATCGCAGCCTTAATAAATGGGACTACTGATTTAGCCAATTCTTCGAGAGAAATAAAGGGTGACGAAATAGAAGCAGCAATATCCAGTGGCCTTGATATCCAGGAGTATCTAGTATTATACGATGGAGTAGCAGTAGTTGTTCACCCATCTAACCCTGTAGAAGAGCTTACTATTGAGCAGCTATCAAAGATGTATACAGGTGAAATTACGAATTGGAGTGAGGTTGGTGGGAAGGATAAAGATATTATTTTGGCTGCAAGAGATTCGAGTTCAGGGACTGGTGAATATTTTCTGGAGGAAGTAGTTCAGCTTGGAAAAACCAAAAAAGAAAATGATTATTCTCCTGATGCCTTAAGACTTCAGTCAAATGCTGATGTAGTAAATCAGGTAAGCACAACTGAAAATGCTATAGGATATATAGGGCTTGGTTATATTGATGAATCTGTAAAAGTGCTGAAAATTAGGAAAAATGATTCTACTGAGGGTGTACTGGCTTCAGTTAGCTCTGTAAAAGATGGGTCTTATCCCATCTCTAGGGGCTTGTATATCTACGCTTCCAGCAAGAATCTGTCTGAGATTGCTAAAGCATACCTTGATTTTGTGATGAGTGAAGAAGGTCAAGCTATTGGTCTTAAGAATGGGTTTGTTCCGGTAAAATAGGAGAGTAAATAAGAATAATAGCAGGATAAATGAAAATAATATAAGAATAGA
>JACIXO010000449.1 GCA_014360385.1 Actinomycetota bacterium
CGAAAGATTTGAAAAAAGTTTTAGCACTTGGAATGTTAGGCCTGTTAGTGGCCTTTGCAATGGCCCTTGGCACTAGTGCAACGTTCAGGGATCTCGAACTTTCAAGAAGCACACATATTGATGTAGTAGCAGATGACAACGAGCTCATTGACCTAAGACCCGGGCAACCGTATGCGTACATAAATGACGATGGTAAACTAGTTATAGACATTTCATCAAATAACCCGAATTGGCCAGGAAATCCATCAGCTGGCGAGAATTACAACCAAACATGGGCAGATGAAGGATATGGAATGGGCATCAGTCCAGATTCAAACTACAACTTTGATCACATCTTCTACGTGAGTAACCATCTTTGGGAAGATGTTAATATCACAGTCAGGATAACAGGCACTCCAAATGAAATTGAATTTTTCCATCCAGATGGGAAGATACAAAACGTACCTAGCGGAGCAACTCCCACTGAGTCTGATACTGCATTTTATGATGTCTGCTTTGTCTTAGAACCAGGTACCGAGCTTGGAATTTCAATGGAGTTTACAGGTGGAGCAAAAGGCTGGCAAAACTCGACTATAACTATTAAAGCATGGCCTGAAAGTGAGAAACCTTGCCCAGGAGGGTTCCAAGGATGAAGAAGATACTAGGAATTTTCATGTTGATTGTAGGATTAGTTGTAGCAGTAACAGCTAGTAGCGCAAACTTTGCATACTTTGAAGCAAGTAGAGATGTGAAGATAAATATAGTCCCAGATGACAATGAGCTTATTGACCTAGAAGCTCTGCAACCCTATGCAGTGATTCAGGACAATGGTGAACTAATAATTGAATTGACGAAGAATAATATCAACTGGCCAGGACATAAATCCAACCCGAATTACAACCAAACATGGGCAGATGAAGGATATGGAATGGGCATCAGTCCAGATTCAATTTACGTATTTGAAGAAGTATTTGCAGTAAGTAACCACCTCTGGGAAGATGTTGACATTTGTGTACAGATTACTTACACAGGTGATGGCGGGGTACTATTCTTTACAGGAGACTATGTTGAAGGTGCAGAAGTAAGTAGCTTGAGTTTCACTGTGCCCCATGGAG
>JACIXO010000045.1 GCA_014360385.1 Actinomycetota bacterium
ATATTATTAGTTCAAATCTCTCAAAATAATTTGCATATTTACATTTAATACATATAATGTAGAAAAGAAAATTTCTCATAGACTATTGTATAAAAAATATTATGCATGCAATCAAAATCCAAAATTTAACAAAAAGATATGGCTTAAATGAAGTTCTAAAAGATGTTAATATTTTAGTTAATGAAGGCGAATTTTATTGCCTAATGGGTCCAAATGGCTCAGGAAAGACTACTCTGGTTTCTATTCTTGCGTCTATAAAAGAAAAAACAGACGGGCACATCGAAATCATGGGTAAATCTCCTCAAGAGGCAAGGGGACTAATTGGTTATATGCCACAGGAGAACTTTTCTTCACCATTTCTTACAGGTAAGGAAAACTTAATTTATTTCGCTGGTTTACTTGGTTATAAGGGAGCCCATGCAAATAAAATTGTTTCTGAGCTTCTTGAAAAAGTCGGTCTTACAGAAGAAGCAAACAAGCTTGTGTCAAAATACTCAGGAGGAATGAGAAAAAGGCTTGAACTTGCCACAATACTTTTTGATGGAATTAAAGTTCTTATTCTCGATGAACCAACTACAGGATTAGATCCAACTGCAAGAAGAAACTTTTTTGATCTTGTAAATAAAACAAGAGAAAATAACACTACAATTTTCCTTATAACCCATATAGGATCTGACGCTGAACTGGCTGACCGTGTCGGACTTATTAATAATGGAAGAATAATTGCTGAAGGTTCTCCCATCGAATTAAAGAAAAATAATAATCTTAAGAATGTTATTACTATTGAAACAAGTTATAAAGATGAAAAAATAAAAAGAATCTTGAAAACTTTTTCTGTTGAGGGATCAGATGTAAGCAGTGTAATAGAAACAGAGTCGGGCTACAAAATATATTTAAATGATATTGCAGAGGATATACCTAAAATAGTAAACAGTCTTTCTTCTGAAGGGTTTACAGTTACAAGACTTGAAAGCGCAATTCCAACTCTTGAAGATGTCTTTTTTAAACTAACAGGCCATTCTATAAAGAATTAAAAATGGGGCAAATACATTCAGTTTTTATAAAAACTATAAAAGAGTTATATAGAAACAAAGTAACTGTGTTCTGGACTGTTGTATGGCCAATTATTTTTTTATTTCTCGGTGTTTTTCTTTTCTATAGTGCTGATCCGCAATCTAAAACCCCTCCATTTAGAGCAGGGATTTCCATATCGATGATAGTATTTTCACTTATGCTTTCTGGATTTAGCACTATTCCTGGAATTATTGCACAAGATCGAAGCAGCGGTCTTTTTTTAAAGCTTCGTTCAATGCCCTTAAAACCATGGAAAGATTTGATAGGAAGAATATTTGGTCTCTTAACTTATACAGCAGTCTCTGCACTACTTATTGCAATTATTGGAGTATCCATAGGAGCAAGATTTAATTTAGCAACCAGAGGCATGCTTATATCTATTGGATTTTTTATACTTGCGATTCTTAGTGCCTCAGGGGCAGGAATTATTATTGGAACTTTCATTAAAAATATAAACGCTGCAGTAATAACAGGAGTGGGTATTTCTGTAGTTAGTATGTCTCTTGCTGGAGTTACATTTCCCTATGCTTTTCTTCCAGAAGCTCTCCAGACATTTTCACGTTTTTACCCATTCTCATCATCAAGCGCAATAATATCCTACCTTCTAAGTTCAAAAGAATTTGTCGGCTACAATCCTATCAATGATACACAGATTATTTGTACTATTATAACATCATTATTAATATTTATTGTAAGTATAATTCTTTATTCAAAATTCTGCTGGAGAGAAGATTAGAGTGATATATAATATAAATAACCCAATCCCATTATTCACAATTAAATACAATAAAATGCTAAAAAAAGAAGATTAAGTTAGTCCTATCAAATCTCTCGATATTTCAAACAAAAGATCTCCGATTCTTTCAAGGTGAAGTATTATATCAGAGAAAACTACTCCAGATAGTGGCATACATTTACCTGTCTGAAGTCTTTTTAAGTGGTTTATCCTTACCTCTTTTACTCTTTCATCAATCCAGGCTTCCATGCTCTCACACATCGAAAGCTTCTCAAGATCGTTTTCTTCCATTCCTGATATAAGAGTATCATACAAATCACACACCTTGGCATATATCAAGTTTAATTCCTCTGTGGCTTCCTCTGAAAAACTCATTCTATTTTCTTCTTTTACCTGTGCTAGATAAAGGATGCTTTCTGCATGGTCAGCAGCTCTTTCTACTTTATATGATATGTGGAGTAAATTAGTTAACTTATTTGAAAGCATAAGCCCCAGAGATTTTTGTGAGACCTTTGTCAAATAGCGAATAATATCCTCTGTGATGCTATCTACGGCAGCTTCTCTATCCAGAACTTTATTGTCAATTACTGTGCTATTTTTTGAAACCCTCTGAATTGAAAGGTGTAGCATCTCTCTCGACATTTTAGCTACTCTTACAAGCTCTTTTTTAGCCTGCTCAAGTGAAAGAGAAGGTGTCTGGAGAAGTCTTTCATCAAGAAAGATAGCATTTTTGTTCACAACTATGTCCTTGCCAGGAAAGAGCTTTACCACTAACTTTTCAAATAGTCCAATTATTGGGAAAAGAATCGCGGTAGTTAAGACATTGAAACCAGTGTGTATGTTTGCAATCTGGCGCGGGATACTATCACCTGAAATTGAAGCTATAAAATTGCCAAGCCTAAAAACATAAAGAAGTATTACAAAAACTATTGTTCCAAAAATGTTAAAGAGAAGATGAGAAAATGCAGTCCTTTTGGCAGTAATTGTTGTTCCAACACTCGAAATCAAAGCTGTAGCACATGTCCCAATATTATCACCCAGAAGTACCGGAATTGCAGCACTAAGTGGAATTAGACCCTGGCTACCCAGAGCTATAAGAAGCCCAATTGTAGCAGAACTACTCTGCAAAAGTGCAGTAATTGTTACCCCTGCAATTATTCCCAGAAATGGATTTTTACTAAAAACTAATAGAAAATTCTTAAAACTCTCATTATCTTTTAGTGGAGCAAGTGCATTTTTCATTATATTCATTCCAAGAAAAAGTAATCCAAGCCCCAATATTGCCATTCCAATATTCTTGTATCTTCTTCTTTTACTTATAAAATTAATAAGAAAACCTACAATTATGATGGGAAATGCTATTGCATCCACCTTAAAAGAAACAAGCTGAGCAGTAACAGTGGTACCTATATTTGCTCCCATTATAATTCCTATAGCCTGCCTCAAGGTAATAAGTCCTGCATTTACAAAGCCCACTGTCATAACTGAGGTTGCACTGCTGCTCTGAATTATTGCAGTTGTAAAAAGACCTATTAAGACTGTAGACCAGGGTCTTTTTGCTAAAACATTAATTATGGATTTTAATTTGTTGGAGGTAACTTTCTGAAGACTACTACTGAGTCTAAAGATACCAAATATGAAAATTGCAAGCCCACCTAATACTTCAATTACGATTCGTGTGTACATAAACAACGCCAGATGTAAAAATTAATGCTACAAGAAAAAGCTTACTTACTTTTCTCAACTAATTTCCTAAAAACCTTCTTCAGTTAGAGATATAGGGTCAAACTTTTTAATACCTGTCTTCATTATTATCTTCATTATTATTATCACCCGAAAATAAGTGTGCTCAGTGTTTCTAAAATATTATCTCAAACTTTTACCAATTGTGAAAATAATTTTCGACCTAATTTCTTCTCAATTTCAGGTATTTTTTCAATCGCAGCTTTTCTACCCCTCTCTATAATTTCTTTCGAACGCACAAAGTCAAAAAAACCAAAGTCCCCAACCCTTGGCTCTATAACTATGTCTGCACTCTTAAGATACTTCTCCGTCATCTCTCTATGAATTATGTGAAGACTTGCATCCAGTATGTAAAAAAGTGAAGGTTTTTTCTTTACAACTTTTTCTTTTCTGCTTTTCAAAAGTGCTCCTCCAATCTTCGAAGAACTCCTTTCTTCCTGGGCTAAATTATCTTCATCACCAGTAAAGCTAACATCCAAAGGCTTATCTTCCTTATCAAGATTTACAGAAGAAGCGATTATAAAATTTACACCTAAAGTTTTTATAGCCTCAGTTGGAAGGGGTTCAATTACTCCTCCATCTACGAGGATTCTGTCACCAATAGACATTGTAGAAAAAATTCCAGGAATCGATATTGAAGCTCTTACTGCATCTTTAAGTTTTCCTGAGTTAAATACAACTTTTTCTCTCTTTTCAATATCTACAGCAACACAACAAAAATCTCTCTTACAATCATCAAAGGTCTTATCACCAAAAAGTGCATCAAGTGCTCGGTCGGCTTTTCGGCTATTGATTACTCCAAACCTATTCATAGTTATGTTAGAAAAAAGAAGATACTCCTTCCAGTTTGTGGAATATATATATTCTTCCATTTCCTTTATATTAATACCCAGAGCATAAAAAGCTCCTATAATAGCACCCATACTTGTGCCACTGACAGCGGAAATCTCCACCCCCAGTTCATCCAGGATCTCTAAAACTCCGATATGACAGAGAGCTCTAGCTGCTCCACCTGAAAGAGCTATACCTATTCTCTTTCGCCTGAAAAGCCTCATGGCTACCCCTTATTATTTTCAACATGCATAAGTCCATATACTATGCTATCCTCAAGGGCTTGCCAGCTTGCTTCAATTATATTCTCGGAAACTCCAATAGTTCCCCAGCTCTTTTCTCCATCACTGGACTCAATAAGAACTCTTACAACCGCAGCTGTGCCTTTCTTTTCGTCAAGAACTCTAACCTTAAAATCTGTAAGCTCTATTCTTGATATATTGGGGTAACAGTTTCCGATTGCTTTTCTTAATGCCTTGTCCAGAGCATTTACAGGACCCACTCCTTCAGCAGTCTCAATTATCCTGTTTCCATCTATCAAGACCTTAACTGTTGCCTCAGAAAGCATCTCGCCATCTGCTCTTTTCTCATTTAAAACCCTGAAGCTTTCGAGAGTAAAGAATTTTTTCTTAACTCCTGCTACCTCTCTTACAAGAAGCTCAAAACTTGCATCAGCAGCCTCAAATTGGTAGCCCTTGTGCTCCAGGTTTTGAACCCTGTTTAAGATTTCACTAACCTTTTTAGGATCGTGCTCTAAGTCTATGCCAAAATCTTTTGACTTTACAATTATTGACTTCTTACCTGAAAGTTCAGATATAAGTATCTTTCTGGTATTGCCGACTTCTTTAGGGTCAATATGCTCAAAGGCTCTTGTGACTTTGGAGACCCCGCTTACGTGCATTCCACCCTTGTGAGCAAAAGCACTATGCCCGACAAACGGCTGGTGAGGATTGGTAACCTGGTTAGCGACTTCGCTTACAAATCTTGAAAGACTGGTAAGATGCCTTAAGTTTTCTTTCCCTATGCATTCTTTCTTAAGCTTTATTTCCAGATTCGGAATAATCTGACACAAATCAGCATTTCCACATCGCTCACCATACCCGTTAATTGTGCCCTGGACCATTGCTACACCCTTTTCTACGGAGATTATGGAATTTGCCACCGCACATCCACTGTCGTTGTGGAAATGAACCCCAAGAGGTTTATTAATCTTTCCTTTTATTGAGTCAAGAACTTCTGAAACCCACCCTGGTAGAAAACCACCATTAGTATCGCATAGAACAATAAAGTCTGCGCCAGCCTCTTCTGCCACTTGAAGGGTCTTTAAGGCGTAATCAGGATTTTCCCTGAAGCCATCGAAGAAATGTTCTCCATCAAAAATTACCTCAGATAAATATTCCTTTAGAAATTTAATTGAATCAAAAATCATTTGAAGATTATTTTCAAGGGTAGTTTCAATTACCTTTTCTACATGGAGAACAGATGACTTCCCAAAAATACACACACTATCAGCACCACTCTCAATGAGAAGCTTAAGATTTTCATCCTTCTCACACGGAGTATCCTTGTATCTTGTCCTCCCAAAGGCTACAATTCTGGAATGTTTACGCTTTCTTGTTTTCAGAACTTCAAATAGTTCTCTATCCTTAGGGTTCGAAGCTGGAAATCCAGCCTCTATGTAATCCACTCTGATTTCGTCCAGCCTTTCGATTATCTGGAGCTTGTCCCGTACAGAAAATGAGATATTTTCACTCTGTGCTCCATCCCTAAGTGTGGTATCATATATATAAATTTTTTCCCTAGTCTTCTGTTTCATTGCTGGTTTCTCGATTTTCCTTCCAACCAATGTTTAAAATACTAAAATTACTAATGAGAAGTCGGCGGTAAGGTTAAAAGCAGATCCAAGTTCACTTTCCTTACTAAGTCTTGTTCTTGAATATTTTATTTTTTGTATATTCTATATACCCTCCACCCTTTATAATTTCCTGTATGAATGAAGGGAGTGGAGTTATTTTAAAGCTTTCACCTGTTGAAACATCTTTTATGATACCCTGCCCCAGATCAACCTCTAAATCATCACCGTCATTTATGTTTTCACTCGCCTGGGGGCTTTGTATCACAGCAAGTCCAATATTTATAGAATTTCTAAAGAAAATCCTTGCAAAAGATTTAGCAATAATAAGCTTTACTCCACTTGCTTTAATAGAGAGAGGAGCATGCTCACGTGAAGAACCACAGCCAAAGTTTTCCCCGGCAACAATTATTTTGCGTTCCTTAACTTTTAAAGGAAAATCTTTGTCCAGGTCTTCAAAGCAATGAGCTCGTAGCTCTTTATCATCCGTAGTATTCAAATACCTTGCCGGAATTATAACATCAGTGTCTACGTTGTCTCCGTATTTTATTACTTTTCCCTTTACTATCACGAGGTACTCCTTCTAAAAGTTCTATCCAAGAGTTTTTATAAGTTCTTAAATTAAAGCGTTTAAAATTTCTAAAGTGTTTTAAAGCATTTTAAAGCATTCCAAAGCTCTTAATAGTATTAAAAATTATTTTAAGAGATTTTTTAGGATTTGCACAAGGCTCCTTAATCTTTTTAAAATCAATAAGCTTTCTTACCATATGTCTTCTGGTACAGCAATTCTTCCAGCTATAGCGGAAGCCGCCGCTACTGCCGGCCCACTAAGATAAACTTCGCTTTTGGGATGACCCATTCTTCCCACAAAATTTCTATTAGTTGTAGAAACTGCTACCTCACCCTCAGCAAGGACTCCCATGTGCCCCCCAAGACATGGGCCACATGTTGGTGTGCTTACTACACAGCCAGCTTCTATAAAAGTCTCAATATAACCTTCTCTGAGAGCAGAAAGATATATATTCTGAGTAGCAGGTATAATAATAGCTCTAACTTTTTCATTGACTCTTTTGCCATTTAAAATCCTTGCCGCAATCTCTAAATCCTCAAGTCTTCCATTCGTGCATGAGCCTATAACGACCTGGTCTACTTTTACGTCTCTTAAATCTTTTGCCTTTTTCACATTCGAAGGAAGATGTGGAGCAGCAACCAGCAGTTCTATCTCGTCAGAGTTTATTTCAAAAACCTTTTCGTAACAAGCATCACTGTCAGGAGAAAACACCTTATAAGGAAGTAGCTCCTG
The DNA here is from genome assembly GCA_014360385.1 of Actinomycetota bacterium. GTDB lineage: Bacteria > Actinomycetota > Humimicrobiia > Humimicrobiales > Humimicrobiaceae > JACIXO01. Next base: position 7,540 of record JACIXO010000045.1, read on the forward strand.
ACTTTTCTCTTTCTGACTTTGCTCTGATTGTATATTCTGGTCTGCTTGGATATTTTGCTCTAATTGTGCAAATTGTACATCCTGATGTATATACTGATCCACTTTGCCTGACACTGACTCTAATAGTGGGTTAGATATTAGTTTCGAAGTCAGACCAAGTTTTGGCTCAAGATACTGCCTTGTAATTTCATCCACTTCAATAATTCCAAACTTAGCTCCTGCCTCTATAGCCATATTACACATTGTAAGTCTTGAATCCATGGAAAGCCCACGAATCACAGGACCACTAAATTCCATAGATTTATAAAGAGCACCATCTACACCAATTAAACCAATCGTGTAGAGTATAAGGTCCTTGCCAGAAACCCACTCATTAAGTTTTCCTTTATATACAAATTTCATAGAGCCTGGAACCATAAACCATAGTTTTCCAGTAGCCATAGCCACTGCTATATCTGTGCTTCCAACCCCTGTAGACAGAGCACCCAGCGCTCCGTAAGTGCATGTATGTGAGTCTGCTCCAATAATAAGCTGACCCGGTAGAACAAGACCAGCTTCAGGTAAAAGTGCATGCTCTATACCCATTCTTCCGACTTCAAAATAATGTTTTATACCAAACTCAATTGCAAAATCTCTTATAAGTTTACACTGTTGCGCTG
>JACIXO010000450.1 GCA_014360385.1 Actinomycetota bacterium
GCAAAAAAAGTATAAAAAAAGCCTTTACAGGAAAAAGTATCATCTTGAGAGATCTGCTTAAGAATTTATCTATACTCTTTCCTGTGAGTTTCCGGTTTTTCAAGCAATCTTTCACTTTGTTTTAGCTGAGATAACAAATTTGAATAATATAATAATAATATAATGACAATATAGCTTTAATTGTGATAAAAGTATTATTGCATCGTTTCGTCTTAAATTATATCTTACTTCTATCCTTATGTATATCTTAATTCTATTAAATTTATTTAATCATCTCTTCATTTTCCATTTCCCTTCTATCCTTATTATGTATATCTTAATTCTATACTAATGGAAATGTTACTTAATTTGTTGCCTGTTTCAGTATCCTTAGGCCCAAATGAACGCAAAATTATACTATTTGGCTAAAGTTTTTTGATTTGAGATGTGAAACCAGACTTAGAGCCAGTATCACAGAAACTATAATCCACCCTGAGGTAGAAAGAGCTACACCGATTTTATTTGCGAAAGTCATTCCATAATAAATTGTAACTTTGCTCTGGGTTGGTATTACCATCATAAATGACGGGGATACGAGATAGGGGCCTTCTGCTCCCTCTGCCTTCCAGTTTGGAAAGTAAGAAACTTTTATAAGATGTGGCTGTCCTATGGCAGTTGTTGTAAACTCTATTTTCTCTCTCTCAAGTTTTTCATAAAGAACATCACCTTTTTTTGTAAAGGGATTTTCTGGCACATCTTTGAGATTTTCTTTTTCAATTTCAGGAAATTTTTTAATATTTGCACTTCCATCATCATAAACAACTGGATTATCCACATTGTTCGGATTAAGATACCACTCACGCATGTCCCATACCCAGTCGGAAGGCCTATATCTAAAAGGAATATTACTCATCACTTCTACATATTTGTGAGGACCTCTTATTTTGTAAAAATAATAGGGTCCAATCTTTTTCAAGAATTCGACTCGTTTGTCATTTTCCAAATCTGCAATTACTTCAGGAGAACTTGCCATTATATAGGATATATTCATATAGATAAGATGTTTCATTGCTGCCTGGTAATCTCTGGATGGAACTTTCCA